>JACQXR010000101.1 GCA_016208585.1 candidate division TA06 bacterium
TGCGGTGGCCAAAGGTCATGACTCCCAGCAAATATGGCCATCCCAAAAGGAGGGCCATAAAGGTTGCCAGATGGTAACATCCCATTCCCAAGGCGAAGATCATCACCAGTTCCTCAAGGCTTGTTTCAATTCTGCGGCCGTCACTTCCGCTACTCCGAACTTGGAGACCTCCACCCCGGCCGCATGGTTGGCTATAACCGCCGCCTCCAAAAAGCTGGCCCCGGCGCACAGGGCCAAAGTGGCCGCCGCTGCAAAGGCGTTTGTTGTGCGGTTGTTCGCTTTTTTATACCCGGTCTTTCAGTAATCCTTTAAATATTTCAACAGCTTTTAAAAGATTTTTCTCTTCTAATTTTTTATAATATTCAGGCTTATGTATAGGCTCATCAACCTTTCTCTCGCCTTCTAACAACGTAACAATGTTTAAAGCAATGTCAAAATACGATAACAAAGTATGTGTACTATGGCTTCCAAAAATTACTCTCTGGCTGGGTTTTGAATAATCACCGGTTAATTGGCTCTCCAATTGAAGTAAGGCACACATAAGGTCTGGGTGAACTTGTTTTAAAAGAGTGAAGTCAACTAATATTCTTTTGATCATGGCATTTTCAGTATATGCTTTGCACTCTATACCCAAAATAATATCATCGTCAATATTAACGTGGATATCTGTTTTAATGGCGTAATAAAAATCTTTTACGTTTGATCTTATCCAATCTATAATTTCCTGGCTCTGTATTCTTTTTAAGTAATCCTGTCTTAAAGGTATTTTTATGGGTTTCTTGACAAAGGACAATCTTTTAGGATTTGCACCCAAATCTGCCCAGGCAATTTCAATAATTTGTTTGCCAATATTTTCGACCAAAAGCCCCTTGCCGGCTCTAATCGTACCGCCATAAGCCCTTTCCTCGTCTTCATTAGCTTTGGTCTCAATGCCCTTAACTAATAAATTATAGGCCTTGATTAAGGCTTCAGTCTGTTTGTTAGCTTTCATTTGATATGCCTTTCAGTTAAAGTAAAATAGATTCTACGCGTTTCTCGGCTGCTTTACAATATTGTTCGGATATATCAATGCCCAAATATCTTCTATTTAATTTTTTTGCAACCAGCGTAGTCGTCCCTGCGCCATTAAATGGATCAAGTACGATGTCGTTTTTAAAACTAAACAATTTTAAAGCGCGTGTAATTAGTTCTTCGGGGAACATAGCGGGATGACCATATTCTTTCATATTTCTTTCAGGAGCAATTTTCCACACGGCTAAAACCCATTTTTTAAATTCGTCCCCCGTTATATCTGCATTGCTGGTTTTGCCTTCTTTTTTTAAACTGCCCTTGCAAAATACTTCTAAAAATTCCCAGGTATATTTTAAATAAGGATTGCTGGGACTTTTCCAACTGCCCCAAGCGGTATATTTGCAATTGTAATTATTTTTTTCCCAGAGTATTTCGCTCTTCCAAATTAATTTCTTATTAATAAAATAATTACTTATAATGTGATGGGTCGGTATGTAATCGGAAAATAATGGCTGAACATTAACGATAATACGCCCGCCATATTTTACGACCCTTACGCATTCATCAAAAACGGAAAACAACCGGGTGAAATAGTTGTCCCAGTGATGGGCGTCTTGTGTGTCGGAATAATCTAGTCCAAAGTTGTATGGCGGTGAAGTAACAACGATATCAATACAATTGTTCGGCAAATCAGATAGCACCAACTTACTGTCGCCGCAAATTATTTTATTGATATATTTGTCGGGCAAATCAGTATTTTCTGAGGAAAAATTATTGTCTTGGGCGTAATAATACTGTTGCCTTTTAGTTTCCTTTGCTAATCTGTTTTTAACTTTTCGTTCATCGTTGTAACCCACATATACTCTTTTTGTGCCTTTTAAACCATAACTCTTGATACTTTCAATTTGGGAAAGCAGAGTCTCAAAAAATGCAATGGCTGGACTATCCCCGGAGTAATTATGTAAAATAAAGTCGATCTCGCTTTTAAAAGCCGCAAAATCTAAACTGTGCAAAAATATTTTTGCAATATCATCATCTATTTTCAAAAATATATCATACTTGCTATACTTTTTAAAAGTATGAATTATTTTATCAAGCTCGTTTGTTTTAATAACCGGCTTAATAGGTATTTCTATCATCCGGTAATTTGTTAACGTGTCCATAGTTGTCTCACATTTTACTATTTAAAGGGTTGGTCATATTATAACATAACCCGCTGACAAAAAAGCGAATACCGCAAAACTATTGGCTTTGCGCCAATATTGAGCGAAGCTATTGCTCATAGCTTACGGCTGAGAGCTTCTATACGTTACTTATGCGTGCCGTGCTTGTAGAACGGCGTCTCCACGCCCTTCGCGGGAACGGGTTTGCCGCGGACCTCAACCTCGAAGGTATCGCCAGTCTTGGAGAATTCCGTTTCGACATAGGCCATGCCGATGCCGCGCGACACCGAGGGCGAAAACACGCCGCTGGTTACCTCACCGATCTGCTCCCCGGACTTTATGACTTTGTAGTGCTGGCGCGGGAAAGCGTTGCCCTCGACCTCGAACCCGATCAATTTCCGCTTTACGCCTTCCGCTTTCTGCTTTAGGAGGACCTCCCGGCCATTGAATTCCCCGGCTTTTTTCAGCTTGGTGATCCAACCCAGGCCTGCTTCCAACGGAGAGGTGGTCTGGTCGATGTCGTTGCCATAGAGACAGTATTTCATCTCTAGCCTTAAACTGTCCCTGGCCCCCAGCCCGATGGGCCGCAGGTCAAACTCCTTGCCCGCTTTGAAAAGGGCTTCCCAAATCTGATCGGCGTATTTGATGTCGAAATACAGCTCAAACCCGTCCTCGCCGGTATAGCCGGTGCGGGAGACTATCATCTCTATCCCGTCAACTTTTCCCACCTTGAACCAGTAGAACTTCATGTCCGAAAGCTTTAAGTCGCAGATCTTCTGGAGTAAGGGTTCCGACTTGGGCCCCTGCAGCGCCAGCTGGGCGACTTCGTTGCTAGTATTTTTTAGGGAGACATCAAACCCCTTGGCCTGCCCTGAGTCCGGATCGTGCCGGACCGCCGAACGGACCTGCTCCTGGAGCCAGGCAAAATCCTTGGCCAGGTTGGAGGCGTTGACAACCAAAAAGAAGTGCTCGGGGAAGCGGTAGACCAGCAGGTCGTCGACTATGCCGCCGTCCTGGTAGCACATGGCCGAGTATTGGACCTGGTCCACTGCCAAAGCCGCGGGATCGTTGACCGTGACGTAGGAAACGAATTTCAGGGCAGCGGGGCCCCGGACTTCTATCTCGCCCATGTGGGAGACGTCGAACAGCCCGGCGGCGGATCTGACGTGGCGGTGCTCCTCGATGATGCCATGGTACTGCACCGGCATCATAAATCCGGCGAAGGGCACCATCTTGGCGCCGGCTTTGACGTGATGTTCGTAGAACGGAGTCTTGTTCTCCATGGCTGTTCCCTATAGATATATTATGAATTTTTAGTTTTTACGAAAGGAATTCACCCGGATACAAATTGTTAGTATAGCCGGGCTATTTTCAATTGAAAATAAGATAACTTCCAAACTGTTTACAAAGATTTCCTGACTTCCTGAATTCCTAAGTAAGGTTCCCCGGCCGGCTCAAGGCGCTATCTCCAGCAGTCTTCCCAGGATCGCATCCTGTATCCGCCGGACCTCGGTGGCCTTGCCGGGATAATTGTTGAACATCATGGCAAAGCAGTAAACTTTCCGGCCGGGAGAAAAGGCAAAGCCGGCCAGGCAGGAGACCCCGGTCATGGTGCCGGTCTTGGCCCGCACCTTTATTGGGGCGCCGCCGTTCTGCATCCGGCGGTAAAGAGTGCCGTCCACCCCGGCCACCGGCAGGGCCTCCAACAGTTCGGTCTGCAATAAGGGATCGTTATACAGCGTTGTCAGCACCTCGGCCACCTGGCGGGGATAGCACAAATTATAGCGGGAAAGTCCGGAGCCGTCGGCTACCCTGAAACTCCCGGGAACAAAACCCATCCGGTGCAGGTTTTCTTCCACTCCGTTCAGGGTGTCGGAATCCGGAGACCCGAAGGCGGAGCTGTCCTTGGAGACCTGTCTAAAAAGCATCTCGGCGATGAAGTTGTCGCTTTCCTTGTTCATTTTCTGGATCATGGCATACAGCGGAGGCGAATTGTGCCAGGCCAGGCAGGTCAAAGCTTCCGGGGTTTCGCCTTTCTTGACCCGGCCGTTGAATTTGATCCCCTGTTTTTGCAGGGCCTGGACGAACAGGGCCCCGCAGTACAAGGCCGGCTCGGAGACGCTGAACGAATTATACTGCACCGAGTCATCCTGGGGCAGATGTCCGGTAAGAGTGAAGATGTCTTTCCCATTGTAATGGGTGCGCTCGGCTTTGATCTTCCTTTTTACCCCAGACCGGCTGGTTACAACCCGGTTTTGGATATTTAAATAGGGCAGGTCGGGGCTGACATTGACCGAGGCCTGGCGGCCTACTTTTGAGGACGGCCTTAAGCTTGTTTCAAAGATATTCTGGTTGCAGGACAGGGCCGAAATGGGGGCATTGTAGGCATGAGGGCCTTCGTCCCACATCCAGCCCGCCCCGTATTTGACCGTGTCCAGATACGAGGCGTCCGCTAACAGGTCTCCTGATATTTGGGTAATGCCCCGCGATTTGAGCCGGAAAGCCAGGGCCTCCAGATCGGAATAAGAAAGCAGGGGGTCGCCGAACCCCTTTAAGTAGATATCCCCTTTGAGCTTTCCTCCGATCCATAGAGAGTCGCCGTAAACCGCCGTCATAAACTGGCGGGACGGCCCCAGGTCGTACAGGGCGGCGGCGGTGGTGAATATTTTATTGACCGAGGCCGGGATGAAAAGCTGGTCCTGGTTCCTGGCATAGAGAGGATGAGAGCCGTTCAGTTCTATCAGATACAGTCCGCACTGAGCCTGCCACAGGGAGCTGTCGGCCAAAAGCGAGTCTATGCCTGAGGCCAGCCGGGCCCGTTTAATAGCCATGCTGTCCGGAACGATGGTGGCCGTCAGCGGTTCCTGTTTTACGACCGAGTGTCCCCCGCAGCCGGCCAAGCCCAAGACCAGCAGGGCCGCAAAAGCAATATTGATATTGTTATTACGCATTTATCTTTCTGCCGAAGTTTCTGCCATTTAAAACATCATATATCTCTGGAGCCTATCTTTGCCAGCCAGCCTTTGGCCCCCAGTTTTTCAAAAATTTCCCTGGCCTCCACTGTTTTTTCAAGTCTGCCCAGGGCTTGCCCGTAATAATAACAGGCCTTGGCGGTTTCCAGCGGCTGCTTTAGTTCCTTGAAAATCTCTAAAGCTTCCTTAAATTTATCCTCATCCTTTTCTATTCTGGCCTGCAAAAGAAGGGCCTCGGCCCGACCGGCTTTTGAATTTAATTCTCCGGCCAGTTGTAAAGCCTGTGCCGCATAATTTTCGGCAGCATCAAGGTTGCTAACGCCGATTTCCAATTCCCCAAAGGAAACATAAATCCTCCGCAAAAGTTCTTTGGCCCCGATTTCTCCGGCAATCTTTTCAGCCCTGATCAGATAATCTCTTGATTCCTCATATTTCTCCTGCTCAAGATAAATTCTGGCAATATTGTTGAGGCTTCTTGCCTGACCCTTTCGGTCGCCTATCTCCTCCTGTATCTTCAATGATTTGGCATAATATTCAAGGGCCTGGGAATAATCGCCAAGATTATTATGGACATAGCCGATATTGTTGAGGCTTGTTGCCTGATTATCTCGGTCGCCGATCTCCTCTTGTATCTTCAAGGATTTGATATAATGTTCAAGCGCCTGGGAATAATCGCCCAGAACACGATGCACAGCTCCGATATTGTTGAGGCTATTTGCCTGACCGTATCGGTCGCCAATATCCTCTCGTATCTTTAAGGATTTGATATAATATTCAAGCGCCTGGGGATAATCGCCAAGATTATTATGCGCATAGCCGATATTGTTGAGGCTGGTTGCCTGACCCTGCCGGTCGCCTATTTCCTCATCTATCTTCAAAGACTTGGTGTAATATTCAAGCGCCTGGGGATAATCGCCAAGACTGTGATGCGCCAAGCCGATATTGCTGAGGCTTATTGCCTGACCCTTCCGGTCGCCTATTTCCTCTCGTATCTTCAAGGATTTGTCATAATATTCAAGGGCCTGGGGATAATCGCCAAGGCTGTCATGCACGGCTCCGATATTGTTAAGGCTGTCGGCCTGGCCTTTTTTATCTTTTATCTCCTGATAGAGCAAAAGGGATTCTTTCGTCGGGTTTAGCATTTCCTCGTATTTGCCGATGCAACTATAAACATCGCTGAACTGCAAAAGGCAATCGGCCTGGCATTTTTTGTCATGGCATTTCCCGGATATCAAAAGACCCTTTTCCAGATCTTTAAGCGCCCGTTCATTCCGGCCGATCAAGCCCAGCACCTGGGCCCGGTTTAGCAGGATGTGGATTATCCTTCCGTGATCGGGCCGGTTATTTACGGTTTTAGCCATCAGGCGTCCTCAGTTCTGGCCAACCATCCCCTGGCCCCGATTCTTTCAAAAATTTCCCTGGCCTTGTGCAGATATTCCCCGGCTTCTTTAGTATTTTCCTGTGTCCGGCATTCTGGCTTCCGTATTCTGGACGTAAGCATTTCGCCATAATAATAGTATGCCTTTGCCAGCTCCAACGGTTGCTCTATTTCCCTGAAGGCCGAGATCGCTTCCATAAATTCGCCCTCGGACACTTGCCATTTGCCCGCTGCCGCGGTAATCCGGGCCCGCAGCAACAATGCTTCGCCCGTCCCCATTCTCGAGCTCAGCGCCCGCGCCAGTTCCAGCGCCTGCTCCGCGTGTTGTCTCCCGATAATCTCCAGGGTCCCCAGGTCTCGACCGGGCTGTCCCAGCCATTGTTCCAGTTCCAGCGATCCCTGTGCGACCGCTACTCGGCGCAGCAGTTCCCGTTCGCCGGTCTTCTGCGCGATTTCCCCGGCAGCCAGGATATGCCGTTCCGCTGTGGCCAGGTCGCCCGCCTCGTGCTCTATCCTGCCAATGTTGACAAGGCTTATAGCTTGGCCGCTGCGGTCCCCGATCTCGCGCCTGATCTCCAGCGAGCGTTGATGGTCCTCAAGGGCGGAGCGATGAACGCCTTGGCTCTGGTGCACGTTGCCTAAATTGTTGCAGCAAAGGGCCAAGCCCCGGCGGTCGCCGGTTTCTTCGGCTATCTCGTGCGCCTGCACGAAACAGGCTTCTGCGGCCGGAAAGTCGCCCAGGTTGTGATGCATGATGCCGATGTTGTTTAAGCTCATCGCCTGGCCGCTGCGGTCCCCGATCTCCTGCTTGATCCGCAACGACCGGGTGTAGCAGTCGAGGGCGGCGCGGTACTCGCCCCGGCCGTTATGCACCAAGCCTATGTTGTTGAGACAATAAGCCTGGCCCCGACGGTCGCCGATCTGGCGATAGGCCTCAAGCGCCCCCGTGTAATGCTCAAGGGCGGCGGTTTGGTCGCCCAGCCGGTTGTGCACCAGGCCGATGTTGTTAAGACAGGTCGCCTGGCCGCGGCGGTCTCCGATCTGCTGAAAGATCCCCGCGCACTCGCCGTAGCGCGACAGCGCTGCCGGATACTCGCCCAGGCTGTTGTGCACGTTGCCAAGGCTGCCGAGGCTGTCGGCCTGGCCCCGGCGGTCACCGGTGGCCATGCTGATCCGCAGCGAGTCGGTGTAGCGCTCCAGCGCCAAGTGGTAGTCGCCCAAACCCTCGCGGGCGCAACCGATGCTGTTTATGCTTTCCGTTTCGCCCCGGCTGTCGCCAATCTCGCGGTATAGGCGCAAGGCATCCTCGGCCAGCCGCAGCGATACGTCGTTACGGCTGATGTCACCGTAAACCCCGCTCGACTGCCGCAGACAGTCAGCCTCGGCCTGGCGATCGCCGTTCGTCCGGGCGTGGCGCAGCCCGATTTCGATGTCGTGCAGCGCCTGGTTGTTCCGGCCCACAAGGTTCAGCACCTCGGCCCGATGCTGGAGAATATGAATCAGACGACGGTAATCAATGACGCGATTGGCCGCTGACGACGCCATCAGCCCGCCTGCACTTTCTTAAGCCATCCCTTGGCCCCTATTTTTTCGAATATTTCCCTTGCCTTCTGCAGATATTCCTCGGCCTCTTTTGTATTTTCCTGTGTCCGGCATTCTGGCTTCCGTATTCTGGACGTAAGCATCCGGCCGTAATAGTAATACGCTTTGGCTGTTTCAAACGGTTGTTTCAGTTCCTCAAATATTGCTATTGCTTCCTTGAATTTACTTTCGGCCTTTTCTATTCTGGCCTGTAAAAGAAGGGCCTCGGCTTTGCCTGTCTTTGACTTCAGTTCCTCGGCAAGTTGTAAAGCCTGTTCTGCGTATTCTATAGCGGCACTAATGTCATTCCCACGAAAGTGGGAATCCAGGTCTTTATGGATTCCTGCTTCCGCAGGAATGACAGAAAACGCGGTCTCTGCCATTCCCAATTCCCCAAAGGAAACATAAATCCTCCGCAAAAGTTCTTTGGCCCCGATTTCTCCGGCAATCTTTTCGGCCCTGGTCAGATAATCCCTCGCCTCCTCATATTTCTCCTGCTCAAGATAAGTTCTGGCAATATTGTTGAGGCTCATTGCCTGACCCAGCCGGTCGCCGATCTCCTCCCGTATCTTCAAGGACTTTGTCCAATATTCAAGCGCCTTGGGATAATCGCCAAGCATATTCTGCACATAGCCGATATTGATGAGGCTTGCTGCCTGACTGTATCGGTCGCCTATCTCCTCTTGTATCTTCAAGGACTTAGTATAATACTCAAGCCCCTTGGGATAATTGCCAAGACTATCATGCACATAGCCGACATTGTTGAGGCTTACTGCCTGACCCTTTTTATCGTCTATCTCCTGATAGAGCAAAAGGGATTCTTTCGCAGAATTCAGTATCTCTTCGTATTTGCTAAGGTAGTTATAAGTTTCGCTGAACTGCAAAAGGCAATCGGCCTGGGATTTTTTGTCCTGGTATCGTTTTGACATCATCAACCCCCTGTTAAGGTCGGCCAACGACCTTTCATTCTTGCCGATCAGGTTAAGCACCTGGGCCCGGTTCATCAGGATGTGGATTATCCTTTTGTAATCTATTTCGGATTTAGCGATCATATTCCAAAAAATTGTAACTGTTCAGGCATTGATTGAAAAAGATGTGTTGGTCAACCATGTTGCCACGACCTTTCGCTTATGCTACATATTTGCCTTCGTCCGGCGCCATAGGCTGCTCATATGCAGGCAGGCTTTGGCCGACGGCGTCCCTTGGGGGGCCGTCCGCTTACGCTTTTATATTTGGCCGCCTCGAGTGCCAAAGCTTTAGCGGAGGCACTAGCTTCAGCGAAGGCCTCAGGTCGTGGCGGGCAATTATATTTAATCCAATGGGCTCCCTCCTACGCTAAAGCTTCGGCGGATAAATTAGCCCCAGAGAGGCTCAGAAAATGTATCAACCAGCTGGGGTTGAAACCCCAAGAGATTTTTTCCGATCCTTCAGCCACGAGCTAAAGCTCATGGCAATTGAAATAGAAAAAATCAGCGTAAGGGATAGACACCTTTTTACCAGGGCCTGAATAGTAACGAAAAATTTGTCTAACATTTCCACGCCTGTGAGCGGCATTTCCACGCCTGCGGCTTGCCTGTACGAAGCCATACTATTTGCCGGGCATTGTTAGGCGTAGTCAGGCGGACTTCGCACTACCTGTGAGTAGCATTTCACTACCTGTGAGTAGCATTTCACTACCTGTGAGCGACATTTCACTACCTGTGAGCAACATTTCAACATCTGTGAGCGGCATTTCACTACCTGTGAGCAGCATTTCACTACCTGTGAGTAGCATTTCACTACCTGTGAGTAGCATTTCACTACCTGTGAGTAGCATTTCAATGCGAGCAAAGAGCATTTCAGTCCGAGCAACCAGCATTTCGGTGCGAGCAGAGGGCATTTCGGTGCGAGCAAGGAGCATTTCGGTAAGAGCAAGATTGTAAATGCCTGTTTTGCAATAACTTCCAGCACAACTTCCAAAAACAGTCAAAATGACCGCTTTTTTACCCGCCTGTGGCAAAAGTAACTATTCAGAGCCACGAAGACACCCCCGCCATAGCTGAACGAGCTTTTTTCTTTTGACCTTCCAAAAAATAAGACAACGGGAATCCCGCAAGGCGGGGTTGGTTCTTTTTCATGGAGCCTGCCCTGAGCAAGCCAACCTGCCTTGCAAGCGAAGGGGCGGCACAAAAAAGAAAAAGAACATAAATAACCTTTTGGTTCCGGCTTGTCCGCCTATGGCGGGCTTGTCCGGGTTAGGCGGCACAGGTGAAATTTGCAAAAGTTCAGTTCTTTATACGATGTATTTCCCCAAGCCGCCCTTTTCAAATTTTTCCACTTCCACTTTGCGGTTGGCGAAGCCGTCCTTGCCCATCAGGCCGTAGGCGTAGCGCTTGCCCTCCTCCACTCCCGGCTGGTCCATGGGGTTGACCCCGAACAAACCCCCGGCATAGGCGGTGGCCGTCTCTAAAAGAAACATCAGCTGGCCGATGACCGGAGCGGTGATCCGGGGAATTATGAAGCAGCAGTTGGGCCGCCCGTTCTTGGCCAGGGCCATGGCAGTGGCCCTTTGCTCGGCGTTAAGAAGCTCCCCGAAATCGTGCCCGCTCAAATAGGCCAGGTTTTTGATTTTGTGATATCCTTTGGGGATGGGCAGGGAGCAACGGAATTTCTCCACCTTGATGAAGGTCACCGACTTGTCGCGCGGCCCCTCGGCATAAAGCTGTATCTGGGAATGCTGATCGGTGGCCCCCAGCGCCTTGATAGGGGTGGGGCCGGTCTCCACCACCTCGTTCTTGAAGTTTGTTCTTTTGCCCAGGCTCTCGGCCCACAGCTGGCGGAACCAGTCGGCTAAAAGATACAGACTGTCGGAATAGGGCATCATCACATTGATCCGGTAGCCTTTCTGATAAAGCAAATATTGCATCAGGGCATAGAGCCGGGCCGGATTGCGCCAGGGGTTTTCATCAAGGGTTCGTTTGCGCATGGCAGCCGCCCCGGAAATAAGGCCTTTGACGTCCACTCCTGCCATGGCCAGGGGAAAAAGCCCCACCGGGGTCAGGACCGAAAACCGGCCGCCCACGCCTGACGGAACCTCCAGGCTGTAAAGCCCCTCTGCGCGGACTATCTGTCTTAAGATTCCCTCCTCGGGGTCGGTGGTGATCACCATATTGTTCTTCCACCTGGTACCCAGCGATTTGAACAGCCAGGCCTTAAGCCACAGGAACTGGGCGCTGGTCTCAGCGGTGGCCCCCGACTTGCTGATGACGTTTACCAGGGTGGTTTTGGGATTCCATAAGAACTGGATGCTTTTCAGTTTTTCAGGATCTATGTTATCCAGCACCCATAGCCGGGGCCGCCCCTGCAGCGCTTTTTTATCCTGATAGTTGTAGCTCCAAGGATTTAAGGCCGCCTGCACCGCCGCCGTGCCCAGGGCCGAGCCCCCGATGCCCAGCGCCGCCAGGTCGGTAAATTTGCCCTTCAGCATTTTGGCCAGGGCCAGCGAGGATTTTAAATGTTCGGTTTTTGCCGGCAGGTCAAAGAAGTCCATTTTCCCCTTGGCCCGCTGGCGATAGAACCATTCCGAGGCCTGGGCCGCCTGCAGCCCGGATTTTTCGATCTGGGAGTAGGGTATCCCGTGGTCTCCCAGCTTCTCGGACATCAGGTTGTTGAAATCAAATCTAATCTTAAGTTCGGACATTTTACCTTCCTCACTTTTAGCAGTTTACAGTTTGCCAGTTTACAGTTGAACCGTTCTCAGTTTACCGTTTTACGTTTTCTGCCCCTTGCCCTAAACTGTTAGGATGAGCGTGCGTTGCACTCATCCTGTCGAAGTGCCGAAGACCTTGTCGAAGGGTCGTTTTCCGTTTTCCGTTTTTTGCTTTACGTTGTTCTTTGCCTGTCCGACGAAGCCTTGGCGTAGTCGGATTCATTGTTCATTGATATTTGCTAATTGTAAGGCCCTCAGCGGGAATACTGCAGGGACATGGCCAGCATATCCTGTTTCAGCCCGTCGCCGGAGAACATCCGGCTGGTGGCCCCGGAGATATTGAAGGTGATAGTGCCCATGGTGAACGACTGGCCGGCCGAAATAAAATACATGTCTTTCAGACTGGGATAATTCTGTATCAGTTGCGGCACCAGGGGCGTGCCCATGGTAAAAAGGCCGAACCTCATGACATACTCGTCCGTCCAGGGCTGCAGCTCGATCCCCAGCTTAAAGTCGGCCCGGCCCTGATAATCCCAGGAGGCGTTCTGCCATCCGGTGATGTCGATCTGCCCGGCCAGGGTCATGGCGGAATCTATCCGGTAACTGAAGCCCAAACTGGAAAGGGCCGGGACCACTCCATAAAGTTCCAAGTCGTCTCCCGGGACCGGCAGATAATCGGTCTGGCCTTTCATCCGGCTTTCAGTGCGCAGGCGGGTGAACAGCATCAACTCGGGGTTTATGGTGATCTCTATTCCGGCGTTCAGGTTCACGCCCCGAGCCGTTCCTTCAGCTATCACGGTATCTCCCTTTTGCCAGGTTATGGCGCTTGAGCCTCCGCAGAGAGCCAGCCCGGCCGTCACTCCCCGGGATATTTCATAAAAGCCTCCCAGCGCAACCTGGCGCAAGTCTAATCCGGCCTGGTACTGGACATAGGGCTGCCACTGGTCGGGAAAATTCATGTCGGTATTCATGTAATTGGCATAGCCCAGGGCCAGGCCCCACCGTCCGAAGTTCAAGGCGGCGGCGGCCATGGCCGGCAGCACTATGGATTGAGCGGTGGCTATCAGCACATGGCTTTGGCTTTCCGAAAGATACCCGCCCGAAACTGCCGCCGAAGCCTTTGTTCCATGGGTTCCCATCCGGCAGGGATTGCCGAACAGAGCTAAAGGCACTAGAGTCAAGACTGTGCCATTGCCGCCGCCCAGTCCTGCGGCATCCAGCGGCTGGTAATAGTTGTACTGCAGCGGCAGGGTCAGCTCGTATTTGGCTGCCCGGGCCAGAGGGCTGAGCATTGTAAGGGATATGAGGATAACTGTCTTTTTCATGGCAAAAAATATGATTATATTGAACAGACACCTTGCCTCGGAATTATTTATTGGCAATCATCTCTGCGGCCAGCAGGTCTGCCGGGATAGTCTTGACCAGGCATCCGTTTACTTTACGCTCCGAGACAGGCCCGGTAGAACAAACGATCAGTGCCCGGGCCGGATGGTGCTGTTCTATGAAGGAAGCCAGCCCGGACGGCCTGGCCCCGGGCTTAAGTTTGACTTCTATCGGCAGGAGGGTCTTGCCGGTTTGAATGACAAAATCAACCTCGGCTCTGGCCTTGGTCCGCCAGTATTTCAGCGAAACTGACATCTTCAGCAGTTCGGTGAAAACATAATTCTCAAAAAGTGCGCCCTGGTCCTCCAGCGAAGCGGGATATTGGCCCAGCCCGGCGTTCCTTAAGCCGGTATCCAGAAAATATATCTTGGGCTGCCTGACGATCTCCTTGTTGGGGTTGGTGGCCAGGGGCGTGATCAGCCGGATCAGATAACTTTTTTCCAGGGCTTCCAGATATTTTTTAAGGGTGGGATACGAGATCCCTGTGAATTTGGCGGCAGTTTGAAAACTTAACAACAAGCCGATATTGCCGGCCAAAAAACGAACCAGGCGTTCCAGCCCCGCCAGGTCCGTGATGGAAAAATTCTGGGCCACATCCTTGTACAACAGGGTATTGTAAAGGCTGTCCAATATCGTCCTTTTGTCCTCCAGTTCGGGGGAAAGGGCGGCCTTAGGGTACCCGCCATAGGCGGCATGTTCCCACAGCAGACGCTCCTTGATGGCCGGGGTGGTTTCGACCAGACCGGCGGCCTGCCCAAACTCCGCCAGGGAAAAAGGAAAAAGCCGGATGACGCCCACCCGGCCCACCAACTGGGAAAGAACCTGTTTGCTGAGCAGCAGCTCCGAAGAGGAGGAGATCACCAGCCGGTGCCCCCGGTCGGCCAGATATTTCAGCTTGCGCCCGGCATCGCTTCCGTAATGCGCTTCATCCAGCCCGGTCAGCCCGCCCGGAGCCAGGTACTGCCGCTCAAAATGTTTGATGTCTCGGTCAAACAATGCCAGAACGTCCGGGTCGTCAAAGGAAAAATACCGTCCGCCGGAGAGCGACTCCAGGCGCTTCCTCATCAGGGTGGTTTTCCCGGCCTGCCTGGGCCCCACCAGGGCCGTGACATCGAACAGCCTGATGTGCTTTTGCAGTTCCGGTTCTATACTGCGATTTATATACATTTATATTGTAGTATTACTATAATTGATATTGACTTTAAGTTTAGTTATTATATCACTAAACGCCCATCTTGTCAATATGTTGGAGAATGGTGTTTTGCGCATAACGATTGGGGCTTAAAATATCACCGGACGAAGAAGAAACCATCCGGCTTAAAATACCCGCCAGGCAAGCCTTGTATTTGTGTCCCTTAGCCTTTTCAGTCGCCGAACACGGTGCCGATGGACTTGGCCGCCTTGATCACCTCGGAATCAGACTGCACTAAGCGCAGCTGGCCCACCGCCTCCTTGATGGGAACCGACTCCACTTTCAAGCCCTTTAAGGCGGCCATCTGCCCGAATTCGCCTTTGGCCAGAAGTTCCACCGCCTTGACCCCGAACCGGGTCCCCAATATCCGGTCAAAGGCCGTGGGGCTGCCTCCCCGCTGCAGGTGGCCCAGCACCGTCACCCGGCAGTCGATGCCGGTCTGTTCTTCGATATCGTCGGCCAGCTTTTGCCCGATGCCACCCAGCCGCACCGGGTCGGTGGATTCCTTGATGATCTTCCGGACCACCATCTCCCCGCCTTTGGGCTTGGCCCCCTCCGAGACCACCACGATGGAGAAGCGCCGGCCCTTCTGATTGCGCTCGATGATCCGCCGGCAGACCCGGTTGATGTCGTAGGGTATCTCCGGCAGCAGGATGATGTCACCGCCCCCGGCCACCCCGCTGTAGAGGGCTATCCACCCGGCGTAGCGGCCCATGGTCTCCACGATCATCACCCGGTGGTGGGACATGGCGGTGGACTGCAGTTTGTCCAAGGCCTCGGTGGCGGTGACCACCGCCGAGTCGAAACCAAAGGTAACATCGGTGGCGGCCAGGTCGTTGTCGATGGTCTTGGGGATGCCCACCACATTGATCCCCCGCTCGGCCATCAGTTGGGTGATGGCCATGGTGCCGTCGCCGCCTATGGCCACCAGCGCTTCCAGCCTGGCCTGCTCTAAGTTCTGTTTGACCTTATCAAAGACGTCCTGGTATTCTAACTGGCCGGAAGCATTTTTGACCGCGGATCTGAAAGGATTGTCGCGGTTGGAGGTTCCCAGGATGGTGCCTCCCTCGGCCAGAATGCCGGAAACGTTGCGCCAGTTGAGCTCCTTGTACCTCCCCTCGATCAGCCCGGCGTAGCCGTCCGCGATGCCTATCGCCTGCATCCCGTAATCGCCGATGGCGGTCTTGGCCACCGCCCGGATTACCGCATTCAGTCCGGGGCAGTCGCCTCCGGCGGTCAGGATCCCGAAGCGCTTGATCTTGGACATGGAACTCTCCCCTTTTACCAGTTTACCGTTCAGCGTTTACTGTTAAGTGTTCAGTGTTCATTGTTCATTGAGGTCAGTCCAGTATCTCCTCCACCAGTTTGGCTATATTTTGGGCGGCCCTAGGTCTTCCCAGCTTTAATGCGTTCTTCCGCAGGCTTGAAAGTTTTTGGGGAGAGGCCAGGACTTCGTCCAGGCGGTGCGGGATGTCCACCTGGTGCATGGCTTTTATCCCGGCCCCGTGCTCTAGCAGCATGTCGCTGTTCATGTCCTCCTGTCCGGGGATGGGGTTGACTATGATCATCGGCAGGCCGCAGGCCAGGGCCTCGGCGGTGGTCAGGCCCCCCGGCTTGCTGATCAGGATGTCCGAGGCCCGCATGTATTCGTCCATCTGCTCGGTGTAGCCTATGGCGGTCATCTTGAACGGCAGCTGTTCCCGCATCTGCCGCAGACGGCTCAACAGCCGGCGGTTCTTTCCGGCGATCACCATCAGCTGGAAATTCGATTTGACCGCGGTCAGCGAGGCCACCATCTTTTCGATCGGCCCCACCCCAAAACCCCCGGACAGCATCAGCACCGAGGGCAGCTGGGGCGCCAGCACCAATTTTTCCCGGATGGGGGCCAGCGGTTTCTTTTTGGCGAACTCGCCTCCGACCGGTATGCCCAGGGCCTGGATCCGTTCGGGCAGAAGCCCCGAGGCCATCAGATGCTGCCGGCTGTTCTGGTCGGCCACCGAGTAGTGTTCGCATTCCGGCAAAATCCAGTAAGAGTGCAGGCCGTAATCGGTGGTGACTGTCAGAAGCGGCGCCCCGATCTTTCCCTTGCGCTTGAGAGCGCAGACCAGCTGGGAAGCCAGAAAATGGGTGGAGATTATCAGGCCCCAGTTCTGCTCTTTGATAAAGGAGGTGAACTTGCGGGTGTTCAGGGTGTCTAAAAGCCGCAACAGAAAATCGGGGCGGTTCTGACGCTTCAGGTTGTCCGAGGTGGTGAAGATGTAGCCGAACAACAGCGGCTGTTTCTGGGCCATGTAAAGGTAGATGTCGTGGTAGACCGTCTTATAGAGCAGGGTGGAATATTTTAAGAGGTCTATATGGGTGACCTGGCAGCGCTCCTGGCGCTGGGGCAGCCCGGCCAAAGACTGCTCGATGGCTTTGGCCGCCATGGTGTGGCCGGCCCCGGCCGAGGCGGAGATGATCAGGATCTTCTTCATAAAGTGTCTGTTGCCCGCTCATCGTTTACTGTTTAGTGTTCATTGTTAACTGTAATTGATGAATTGTTCTATGAATTGGACCACCCTCTCCTGATCCCGCAAGGTCAGCTTATGGTGGAACGGAATGGCAAAACTGCGGTCGGCCGTGTCCTCAGCCGCCGGGAAATCGCCCTTCTTGTGTTTCAGCAATTCCAGGAGATACGGCTGCAAATGCAACGTCGGAAAATAATGGGCGCAGCCGATGCTTTTGGACTGCAGGTGTTTTATTAACCGGTCCCGGCCGGAGCCTTTGAGTTCTTGAGGAACCAGGGCCACGAACACGAACCAGCTCCGTTGATATCCTTTGGGCTGCTGCAGCACAGTAAAATCCGGCAGACGTTGTTGGAATAGTTTGAGATATCTTTCGGCGATATCTTTTCTGGTTTTCAAGATCCCTTTGATCCGGGAAAGCTGGACCCGCCCCAAAGCGGCGTTGATGTCCGCCATCCTATAGTTGTAACCCATTTCATGATGGGCCAGCCAGCCGCCCAGGGAATGGCGGCCCTGGTTGCGCAGGCTGGACATAGTTTCGGCCAGACGATCGTCGTCGGTCAAGACCATCCCGCCTTCGCCGGTGGTTATCTGCTTGTTGGGGTAAAACCCGAAGGCTGAGGCTGTCCCGAAACTGCCGGCCATTTTGTCTTTGTATTTGGCGCCCAGGGCCTCGCAGGAATCCTCTATCAGCAGCAACTTGTGTTTTTTGCAGACGGCCTGAATTTTCCGATAATCGGCCGGCAGCCCGAAGACATCCACCGCCAGCACGGCCCTGGCGCGAGGAGTAACGGCGGCTTCGATCTTTCTGGGATCGATGTTCAAAGTTTTGGGATCAATGTCCGCAAAGACCGGCCTGGCCCCCTGATACAGAATGCAGTTGACCGAGGCGGCGAAGGAATAGGGCGAAGTAATGACCTCGTCTCCGGGTTTTAATCCCAAAGCCCGGGTGATCAGGTGTAGTCCGGCGGTGCCGGAGGATACCGCCAGGGCGTGTTTGCGGCCGGTGTATCTGGCAAAGGCCTTTTCGAACCTCAAGATTTCCGGGCCCAGACTTAAGGTGCCGGACTTGAGGACCTTGACCACGGCGTCAATTTCGCGCCGGGTGATGTTGGGTGAGGCCAGTTTGATCAAAGATCAACTCCATTTGGCATTTACGATTTATGGGAAGGTGGCCAACACAGATTTAGTTATTACTAAACTTTGACAATATTCTCAAAACATCTTTGGCCTGATTTCTTTTCGCCTTGTGTGTCCTGCCTGCCCCTCATCACCGTGCCCCTGGCCCCGCGGTAAGCGTTTACCCCGAAGAAAGCGGGGGAGCCTTCCCGCCATCAGACTGTGTGGAGGGCGTGGCGGGATAAACTTCAGCAGACATCCATGTTTTTTCTGGATTTCCTCCTTCGGTCGCCAGTGGCGCACTGCGGCGGATTTACAACCCGCCGGAGTTTATCCCGTTGAAAAACGGGGCGGAAATGATACGAAGGATGGAAGTATAAATAATTTGCCAGTTGAGTTATTGGGAAGTCATGAAATTATTCCTGCATTCCTGCCGTAGCTATAACAAAGGCAGGGTTTCCTTATGAATAAAGAATGTACTGAATATTTCCGTGTGCAGATTTTGTTCCAACCGTTTCAAACCATTAAACATTTCAAACATCATAGGGAAAAGAGCGGAGTATGCCGTCATTAAAGAAAAATATCACACTGGTGGGTCAACGTTTGGATGCCCTGGGCAAAGCACCCTTCGCCCCTACAGGTTTTGCTGCCTTAATTCTTTCCCAATATTCCTTCTCCCCTTGCAGGGGCGGGGATGTTGTTTGACGAATTATAATGATAATTAAAATAACTACATATGTCAATAGTTACAGAGCCTTATCCAAAATGGAGCCCCACGGGCAAAGCCCGTGGTTCCTTTCCCTAGGTTACCCCGCCAGTGGCGGGGTTATCCGCCTTGAGTAATCAGCGACATCGTCCGGCGCCAAAGGCCATGGCCGACGGCGTCCGCCGTAGCATCTACCTTACCCGCTGAATCCGTGCTCCTTTTCCCCAAAGCTGAATTTGTTCTGGACGTAGGCTACCAGGCCGCTCTCGGTGCGCTCGGCCAGGATCTTTCCCAAAATGTTCTTCATCACGCCGGACAGCATCAGGGGGGTTGAGGGCACGGTCATCAGGTTCAGCATGTCCTCCATGGCGTTAAGGTAGGCGCTGTTCATGATCTCCGAGATCTCCCGGTGGATTTGGCCGAAGTTGAACTCCGGAGATTTCCGGGCCTGAGGCATGTGCTGCCAGCATTGCTGAGCGAAATCTTTTGCCTTGTCGCCCGGCATCAGCCAGACCGTGGCCCCGGAGACGTCCCCGGCGAAGATGTTGACTAAGCTCAAGACCGGGATGCCCGGCTTGGCCAAGGCGCCCAGCGCTTCGTCCACTGGCTTGATTCCGATCAAAGGCACTGAGACCATCACCTTCAGGCCCAACACCTCGGCCAGGGTGGTAGCCGCCTGGCCCGACCCGATATTAAACACCTCTTTGAGGGCGTCCTGCTGGACTGGGGTCAATTGTTGGAGAGAGAAACACATATATAACAAAATAGCATGAAAAAATTAAACAAGACTGATAAGATCATATATCATTTTACCATAAAAAGTAACTTTTTACAAACAAGCAAGGCGGAGTCTTTGAATAGCTCCGTCTTGAGCGCTCCATTCCTTTTCAGCTTGCCGGTCTTCCTATTGCAGTAATAATAGAGTGTTGAATAACTTTGCTTTTGCCCTTTATTTGTGACGGGTCAGGCGCCGTGCTATCGTAATACCAAACACCCTGCCTGCATGAGGCTAAGCAATAGATTGAAATCATCCGGCTGTATGGTATTTTCGGCCACGAGGTTTACCCCGTTGCTCCCGCATCGGCAGCAACGGAACACGATTTGATAGCCTTTCTTACTGTTACGTATTCCAACCGGTGACATCAGGCCGCGACAAGTATTCTGCCGGTTTCCTGGCAGGAAGTCAACATGCAAAGAATGCAGACAAAATGGACAATGGTTGTGGTAACTTCCGTTGGTAACAGGTTTATTACAATGGGTACAGTGAAACCCGGTGTTTTCCGTGCTTCTGCTCATCCTCCGGTCTCCTTATTTTGTAATTTGTACAAATAATAAGGAGCCGGGGTTCCGTTTGTTCTTCCCTTACGGGATCCAGGCTTGATCCAACCAGGGGCCGATTCACCGCCGTCCTTTAGGGACGGCGATTATTTCCGATTCCAGCTTCATCGGGGCTTGCCCTGAGCTTGTCGAAGGGCTTGTTGCATCCCCGAATCCGAACCAAGGCCGGTATTACGTATTTCCCCGGCCACTGTAGGGCGGTGTTAAACACCCTCCATCGGTAGGCGTATGTCGAATCTCACTGGCAACGGCGTCGTCCCCCAGAATCAGGGATAAGCAGTATGCCAAATCGCAAGTATAGCTCATGTCTTTCCTTTCTTGAATTATCATTTCATCAGCGGCTCCGTGTCGGAGTTTATCCTGATTAATAGATGGGCGGCTGATGCCTTTTACCCGTTCCGTTTCAGCTTGCCGGTCTTCTTATCGCAGAAATATGTTATATTGTAAATGACCGGACTTCAGTTCTGAAACAATTATTGAATGGGAGTTTTCCTGAATCATCGATTCAAGTTGACAATATTATTGTATTACTTCACAGTCGTGATCGCCGGATCGGTACTGATATCCGCCTCCCGCATGATTTCCCTCTTAACCAGTGGTCGCAGCATAATGTCGAGTTCTTCAAGAGACGCCGGTCTGCCAATAACCGGTATTTGGTCGAACAACTGTTTGGCAAAAGCCCCGCCGTTGCATGTCCCCTTGACATCGCTGAAGCCCGCCTGTCGCAGCCAGGTTAAGTATGTTTTTCCCGAAGGATGTTGCAGTGAACATAGTTTGGCGTCGACAACGCGCTTTTTGAGGGCCTTTAAGCCATCGATGCTTACATCATCGAAAGCAAGGGCGTCGCTGCCGGGTTTCAGAGCCTGTATCACTGCCTTTGACGGAATATCCAGATACAGACCATACATTACCGCCCTTTCCTCGCTGACTATGCGGTCATAGAAGATCAGCCGGCACGTATTGTCGCCGGTCTTATCCAACCATAGTTCACGCTCGCTTTTCCCCCGGTATTGGCCAAGTGCCTCGTACTGTATCCGTAAAATCCCGCCGGGCTTCAACACCCGACAAAATTCGGCGATGGTTGCCTGGGGATCCGGCGTCTGTTCTATGGACGAAGCTGCGGCAATCCCATCGTAGCTGTTATCTTTGAACGGCAGCGGCTGTCCCGATGGTACGTGGATAAATTCTGCGTTGATCGCGCTCATCCGTTTGCCGTTCTCGGTGCAGACCTGCACCCGTTTTAGCGAAGAATCAACCCCGGTCACCGAGGCCGCAAAAGCGGACAGAGGTAACGATGGCCAGCCGTCGCCCGGTCCAAAGTCCAGTATACGCTTGCTCCCGCAGTGCAGACTTTCAGCGTAGTCCAGTATCCATCCCCGATCCAGCCAGTGTGATCTCTTTCCGCAATCGAACGGCCGGTAAATGATCGGCAGACAGTACCCGGATTGCGATTCCATCCCGTCGTAGAGCAGCTCGGCCGAACTGCACGGCCGGGGATCAAGCTCTCTTGCAATCCATTCGAAAAGCATTCTTATCTTCCCATCCTCCCATCTTCTTGGTTTCTTCCGTTCTGTCCATTTCCGTTCTCCTGCAACATTTCCTTCTCCCGCAGGGTCACATAATAACCGTCCTTGGCCATCAGTTCCTGATGGCTGCCTTGCTCCACGATCATGCCGTCCTTCAGCACCAGTATCTTGTCGGCCCGCTCGATGGTGGAAGTCCGGTGCGAGATGATGAAACAGGTGACTCCGGGGAGCTTCTGGTTCAATTCCTGCCAGACCAAGGCTTCGGTGGTGGCGTCCAGGGCCGAGGTGATGTCGTCCAATATCAGAATCTGGGGATGTCCCAGGGCGATCCTTTCCACGATGGCCCGGGCCAATGATGTCCGCTGCTTCTGCCCGCCGGAGAGACTGGCGCCGCGCTGGCCGATCAGGGTGTCGTAGCCTTGGGCAAAGCCTTTGACCTCCTTTTCCAACTGGGAGATGCGCCCGGCCTCAACGACTTTATTCTGGTCAACTTCTTTCCGGTGGAAGATGACATTGTTCAAAATGCTGTCGGAGAACAACAGGGCTTCCTGCGGGGCATAGCCGATGATGCTGCGAAGTTCGGAAAGTTTAAAGTCCCGAATGTCTGTCCCGTCTATTTTGATTGCGCCGGAAGCCGGGTCGTGCAGCCGGAGCAGCATATGCGCCAAAGTTGTTTTCCCGCAGCCCACCTCGCCCATCAGGGCGATCTTCTCGCCCTTGGCCACGTTGAAGCTGATGTCCTTTAACTGGTATTTGTCATTTTTTCCGTAGCTGAAGGAGACATCATTGAACTCGATATCTTTTGTAAAGCAAATCGCAGCCGGGGACAAGGGATTGCCGACCTCGGGCAAGGCTGTTTCCAGCTCTCTGACCCGGGCGTAAGAGACTGCGGCCCGCTTGCCGGTGATGAAGAAATTGCCCATGTTCCATAAAGGCTCAATCATCATCAGGCTGTAGGTATTGAAAGCCACGAAACTGCCCAGGGTCAGCCTTCCCTTGATCACCAGCCAGCCGCCCGCCAGCAGTACCACCAGCACGCCCATTTGGTCGATCAGGATATTGGAGGAGTTGAACAGGCCTTCGGACTGGATGGTTTTCACTTCGGCCTTTATCCGGCGGTCCATGGCCCTGGAGAACCCCTGTTTCTGATGATCCTGGCGGTTATAGACCTTGAGTACCCTGATGCCCGAGAAGCAGGCCTCCAGAAAATCGTTGACCGCCGAGATGGCGTTCTGCAGCTTGAGGAAGCGCTTTTCAAATGTCTTCTCGTTGTACAGAAACAGCCAGGCCACAATGGGCACCGGAAGCAGGGCAAAGCCTGCCAGGGTGGCATTCAGCCGGAACATCACGATCATGATGAAAGCGAACAGCGCCAGCCCCTGCGCCGCCCGGAACAGGCCGGAACAGGTGAACCAGGACAACTTTTCGGCCAGATCGTCGGTCAGCCGGGTGACCACGTCCCCGGTCCGGTAACCGGACAAAGTGGAGGGTCCCAGCCTGGTGAGGTTGGCGAAGATTTTGTTCCGCAGTTCGGCCTCGATGTTCATGTTGGTCCAGCCCCGGGTGGACATCAGCATCCAGTTGACAATGGCCGCGCCCACCCCCAGCAACAAAAGGAACAGCACATTGCGGGTCAACTGCTGCAGGGGAAGCTGGCTGACCAGTCCGTCCACCACTAACTTGAAAAAGACTGGATAGCTGATGGCCAAAGCGGTATGGACCATGGTCATGGCCAGCAGGATCAAAAGCTTCAGCCGGTGTGAAGTCCAGTAGCGGTGAAGCCATCCGAAGATCAGCCTTAAACTGCCGGTGTCTTTAGGCGAATTGGATTCTATATAACTTTGCATAATAACCGTTCTTTTCTAATAGTTCCTGATGTCTGCCGGACTCCACGATCCGGCCCTTGTGGATCACCATTATCTTGTCGGCGTCCAGTATGGTAGAGAGCCGGTGGGCCACGATCACTGCGGTCCGCCCTTCCAGCAGGCGCTTGATGCCTTCCTGGATCAACCTTTCCGACATCGGGTCCACCGAGGAGGTGGCCTCGTCCAGGATCAGGATCTGGGGGTCGAAGGCCAGGGCCCGGGCGAAGGAAACCAGCTGGCGCTCCCCCTGGGAGAGGTTGGCGCCCCGCTCGGCCAGTTCCGATTCCAGGCCGTTGGGCATTTTATCCAGCATTCTCTGCAGGCCCAGTATCTCGATGGCCCGGTCCAGCCGCTCCCGGCTCATCTCCGACCCCAGGGTCAGATTCTCCCTGACCGTCCCCGGAAAGAGGAAGACATCCTGCAATACCAGCCCGAAATGGCGGCGCAGTCTGTCAATCGGAATATTTCTGATGTCCGTTCCGTCAATGGCGATGCTGCCCGACTGGGGGTCGTAGAACCTGAGCATTAGATTGACGATGGAGCTTTTGCCGCCGCCGGTGGCGCCCACCAGCGCTATCTTCTCGCCTTTGTTGACGGTGAAATTGATGTCGCGCAGCACCCAATCCGGCTCGTCGTTCCCGGCCCGGGTCAGGTAGGAAAAATTCACATCCCGGAACTCAATGGCGTTTTTAAAACTGTCCCAGGCGCAGCCGTCTTCGGCATTGATCACCTGAGGCTTAATATCCATGATCTCGAAGACCCGCTGGGCGCCGGCAAAGGCCCGCTGCATTATGCCCACCTGTTCCGAAAAGGCGTAGACCGGCATGAAGAATTGTCTTAAATATCCCAGGAACAGCACCATGGCTCCGATGGTCAAAAAGCCTTTGGCCACCATGTTGCCGCCCACCAAAAGGATGATGGCCAGCCCGATTATCTCAAAAACCCCCACCAGGCTGAAGAAGCCCATGGTCATTACATCGGCCGGGAGCAGGGTCCTGATATACGAGCGGTTGAGTTTGGCCATCTTTTGTTTGACCGCGTCCTCGCGGGAAAAGGCCTGGATCACCTTCAGGCCCTGAACCATCTCGGTCAGGTAGGCCACGATCTCGGCGTATTTTTTGCGGACCACCAGGAACATCGGCCGGACCTTTTTCTGGAATAGGATGGTCAACAGCGCGATCACCGGGATCAGGGTGGAAACGGCCAGGAACAGCCGGGAACTGACTCCGAGCATGATGAATATCATCCCGCCCAGGCTGACCACCGCGCCTATCACCGTGAACATGGTGGAGGTGAACAGGCGCCGGATGGCCTCGGTGTCGCTTTCCACCCGGGCGATCAGCCGCCCCACCGGATGCTGGTCGAAATAGGCGATATCCAGTCCCAGCAGGTGGCCGAACAGCTGTTCCTTCAAGGCCGAGACGATCTTCACCCCCAGCGACTCCAGTATCACCAGCATCATGTAATTGACGCCGAAGGCGGCCAGCTGGAGCAGGACATAAAACCCCACCGTTATCAATAGCCCCCTGAAATCCGCACCGGCGATGTTGACGTCTATGGCCCGTTTCAACAGCAGGGGAGGCAGCAGCCCCAGCGCCGAGGAAACCGTCAGAATCAGCCCTCCGCCGATAACCCTCATTTTGAATGGCTTCAGCAGGGGCAGCATCCGTTTTAAGAGCTGCCGGTCGTAGATCTTTTTCGCCGCAGGCTGCTCTTCTATATTTTCGTCGCTTTCATCGAACCACATAGGATAATTCCAATAATTTCATTTTTGCAACTATTCAGCCACTAAGGCACCACTTCGTTATTTGTTAATCGTAAATCGTTAATAGTGTGTGTGCCTTCGTGCCACTTCGGCCGGGCTCAGTGCATGCTTCGCGGTTGAAAGGTTGCCATTTTTGTTTGATTATTATTTTGCGGGTCAACCCGGTTATTCCTCCTCCAACGTTTCCCGCCGCTGCCCGTTCCGGGTTTTTTTCTGGGAGCTCCGGTGTTCCGTGATCTTATTTTTCATGGCCTGTCTTTTTTTATGCGCCGCCAGTTCCCGGTGCATCTTCTGGTAACTCTTGTAACGGGAGGGATTCAGTATTCCGCTCTCAATGGCGCTTTTTACCGCACAGCCCGGTTCCCCGGCATGGCGGCAGTCGTTGAAGCGGCAGGAGCGGGCCAGGTTCTCGATGTCCTCAAATGTCTGACTCAGACCATCGCCCCCGGCCCACAACTGCATTTCCCTTAAACCCGGAGTGTCAATCACCATTCTTTTATTCGGCAAAAGGAACAGGTTGCGGCTGCTGGTTATGTGACGGCCCTGGTCCTTGTAATCTGACAGCTCTCCGGTGGCCAGGGAATCGGTTCCGGTCAGCCGGTTGATGATGGTGGATTTCCCCACCCCCGAACTGCCGACGAAGACGCAGGTCCCGCCCTCCGGCAGATATTCCCACAGTTTTTCCAGTCCCCGGTCCAAACCGGCGCTGATCACCGCCACCGGAATCCCATTAGCCGCCTGTTCCGCTTCTTTCTGTTTTTCCGCCGGATCGGGGCAGAGATCGGACTTGTTCAAGACGATGACGGGACGCGCCCCGCAGTTCCTGGCCGAGACCAGATACCGTTCCAGCCGGCTGAAATTCAGCTTGTCGTTCAAAACTCCCACGATGAAAACAGCATCGATGTTGGCGGCCATGGCCTGCTGTTCGGTCAAAGTTCCGGCCCGGTTCCGGGTGAAACAGTTCTTCCTCGGCAAAATGGCCTTGATGGTCCCGCTCCGGTTGGCCGGATCGTGGTCAAAAACCACCCAGTCTCCCACCGCCGGGATCCCGGTCAGCCATTTTTCCGGCAGATCGTTCAGGGCGATCTTATCCCGCAGTTTTCCCGAGACCGCCAGTTCCAGCTCGCCCGGCTCCGTCAAGACTCTTACCAGGCTTAAATGGACGGCCGCCACCCGGCCGGGTAAAAGGTTCTTATTTTCGGGCAGGGTGGAGACGAGCAACTTGAAATTATGCTCAAAATGATCATCCCAGCCTAAGGTTAAAAGGTCCATTGAATATTTTTCTCAAGGTCTCTGTTTTTAGTTTATGATGGATTTCCCGGTGATGGTCCGGAGATCAGGTAACGAAATGCTCTTTACAATCCGATCCAGTTTATGCAATTCGCAAAGTTCCCGGTCATCTTTTAAACGGCGTCCCAGTATCTTCAGCATATTGTCCTTCCTTCGTTGTCGTGGCTGACCTCACTCTTACACCGCCTCTAAAGAAAAAAGCCACAGGTTTAACTTTTTCCTGCGGCTTTTCGCCCGGTTTTATCGCCGTGGCGAAGAATGGTAAAAGAAAAAAGGCCGCAGGTTTTGCGCAAACCCATGGCCCTGTATAGAAGATCAATTCAAATCAACTGTGGCATGGGGGCGCAACTATCCCAGAGAAGTCATCCGTGGGAAGCAGATTGGCGATTATGATAGTGTGGTTGATCATTTTTGCGCATCCCCCCCTTTGGGTACCTTTAAAAAGTTAAGATTTAAGGTTAATACCATATTGTATAGTAAAAACGATTGTTTTGTCAAGTCTTTTTTTTTAATCTTTTTTTAAAAAAACGTGGGATTTATTTTTGAAATATTCCCATAGTCTTTGGAGCCCAGGTAAACTTTTTTTACATTTTCCGAGCAGGTTCGGCTTCTTTTCTTGACATCATTAAACGTCCTTGTTATAATAATATTCAGGATTATCATTATTTGTTACGGCGTCATTCAGCTAAAGATGAAATGAAAGATAAAAAATTAAATATCCTGGACTACTTCTTCGTCCTGCGGCCGATCCTTTTGGCACCGGCCTGGACCATGCTGCTGGTCGGCCACTACCAGGCCGAGCGCCTGGCGGGGACCGTTGTCAAGCCGCTCTGGCTGCTGCCTCCCCGGTTATGGCTGGCCCTGGCCATTTACAGCGGACTGATGGGCGCGGTCTATATAGTCAACCAGATCTTTGACATCAAAACCGACCGGCTCAACAAGAAACTGTTTTTAGTGGCCGAGGGCTATGTCAGCAAGACCGGCATCTGGGCGGAAGCGGGGATACTGATGGTCTTGGCCCTGGTTTTGTCCGTCTGTTACTTCAGCCGGGTCTTTGCGGTGATGATGCTGGTCTCAGGGATTCTGGGGTTGCTGTACTCGGCGCCGCCGTTCAAGTTCAAGGCCAAGCCTTTTCTGGACATGGCGGCCAACGCTTTTGGTTACGGCGGGCTGGCCTTTACCGCGGGCTGGCTGGTTTCCGGGGAATATTCCGAGAAAATATGGCTGGCGGCGGCGCCCTACATGCTGGCGGTGGCGGCAGTATATGTCAACACTACCATTCCCGATTATCGTTCGGACAAGGCCACCGGCAATATCACCACCGGCGTGTTTCTGGGCGGGACCTCCACCATCTTTTTAGGGCTGTGCCTGATGGCCGCCTCGGCGGGACTGGCTTACCACTTGAACGACAGGCTGTGCCTGATAGCCGCTGGCTGCGCCCTGCCGCTGTTTCTGACGGCGGTGATCACCCAGAAGATGCGCTGGACCATGCTTTCCTACCAGGGCGGCTCCTTGGCGCTGGCACTGCTGGTGGGGCTGATGTATCCCGTATTCTTCCTGCTTTTGGGGGCCACCTACCTGGCGCTGAAAGTTTACCATAAAAAACGGTTCGGGATGGACTACCCGCGGTTCGCGGATCGGGGTTGAACAATTATCAGTGTAATCAGGCGATGTAACTGGCACGCCCAGCGCTTTAAATAAAGAATCGACAAATCCCTGAGTTTGGCGCAATGGCAAATGGTATATTCCTTTGAGCTTCAACGCCGTTTCAATGGCAACATCCGAATAGACTAATCTCGGGTTGTTACGTGATGTTTTCACCTTCTGGCCCCTTTCAGTTCGTTAATCACGGCCGATTATACCAAATTACCCCTTATTCACGCAACAAAGCCATTATCAATTGCAAATTGCAAATTTCAAATTGGGTGTTGATATGAGCATCAGACGATCCATCATTGCCGGAAGCTGGTATCCGGGCGAGGCGGCAAAGCTGAAAGCCGAGATCGCAAAATATCTGGAGGCGGCCAGGGTCTTCCGCTCAAGCTCCAAACTGTTTGGGATAGTGACTCCCCACGCAGGGCTGATGTACTCCGGGCCGGTGGCGGCCTTTGCCTACAAAAATCTCAAAGGCCTTGGCATCAAGACCGTGGTGATGATCGGCCCCAGCCACCGCGCCTATTTCGAGGGGGCCGCGGTCTACGCCTCCGGAGAATGGGAAACCCCGCTGGGCAAGGCGGGGATCAACGCGGAACTCTGCCAAAAGATCATCAACCAGGACCGGACCCATATCAAGGACCTGCCGGCGGCCCACGCCCAGGAGCATTCGCTGGAGATCCAGCTTCCGTTCCTGCAAGCGGTATTGGACCCGGGATTTGAGATCGTTCCCATAATGATGTCCGAGCACTCACTGGCTTCCTGCGAAAGACTGGCTAACTCCATTGTCCAAGCACTCAATGGGGGTGAGGGCTTCCTGTTGTTGGCTTCTAGCGACCTGTCCCATTATCATTCCCAGGCCGAGGCCCAGAAGCTGGACCAGAAAGTGGTCAAGGCAATAGAGAATTACGACTTCGAAAAACTATCCGGGGACCTGGCCTTTGAAAAGTGCGAAGCCTGCGGGGGCGGGCCGATCGTAACGGCCATGATCGCCTCCAAGCTGCTGGGGGCCGGTCAGGGCGTGGTCTACGATTACCGGACCTCGGGCGATATCACCGGGGAAAAGGACCAGGTGGTGGGGTATCTGGCGGCGGGGTTATACAAGGCCGGAAAGCAGAAAGCAGAAATCAGAAATCAAAAAGGAAACCAAACCGAAAACGGAAAGCTAACCCCGGAGGAAAAGCGGGAACTGTTCAGGATAGCTCACTTGTCCATCGAGGCTGAGGTCAAGGGACTGCCCAAACCCAGGTTTACTCCGCTGACCCCCAGGCTGGCCGAACTGCGCGGGGTCTTTGTCACCCTAAAAGAACAGGGGCAGCTGCGGGGCTGCATTGGCTACATCGAGGGCATCAAGCCCCTGTACCTGGCAGTGGCCGAGATGGCAGTGGCCGCGGCGGTAGGCGATCCGCGCTTTTCTGAGGTCACCGAGGCCGAGCTGCCGGAGTTGGAATACGAGATCTCGGCGCTGACTCCGAAAAGACAGATAGACAAGCCGGAGGAGTTCATCCCGGGCCAGCATGGCATCATCGTGCAGCGGGGCGGACGCTCCGGCGTGTTCCTGCCCCAGGTGGCGGCCGAGGAGGGCTGGAACCGGGAGGAGACCCTGAATTATCTCTGCGCCCACAAGGCGGGCCTGCCGGAAGATGCCTGGAGGGACAAGGAGACGAAGTTGTTTGTGTTTGAGGCGGAAGTGGTTGAGGAAAAGGACCTGAAATAAAAACGTGATGAATCACCGTCGTTCCATCCGCCGGAATACGATTATTCGCAGGAAGGGGCATATTATATTACGATTTGCACCCGGGACCGTAAATGCATATATGGACAGGTCGTCAAGGGCCAAATGCAATTGAACGAATGGGGGCGGATCGCGGACGATGAAATAACGAAAACCGGGAAATTGCGCCCGGATGTAATCATAGATACGCACATTGTAATGCCGAACCATGTGCAGATGATCATTGTCATTACCGGTGATGGCAATTGTAGGGACATGGCGTGCCATGTCCCTACGGGGAAACGGGCATTCGGGAAACCGCAACCGGGTTCATTGTCAACCATCATTGGCGCAATAGAATCATCGATAACCAAAAATATTAACCTCTGTCGCAATACCCGGGTGAAACAATTTGGCAGGGACGATTCTATGAACATATCATCCGTAACGATAAATCATACGATAAAATGGACTTACCCCATTTTTCAAAAGGTATGTTATGTTCCACGATTAATTAAAATAGTTCGGCAACGCTCACTACAAGTGGTTTGGTAAGCCTGCCCTGAGTAGGCCGAAGGGCTCACCACAAATGAAGAAATTAAGCCGGCTTTAGCCGGAAGCGCCACCCACCACATTCTGTGTGGCAAGCGCCTCTGGCCCCGCCCGCCAAAAGCGGCAAAATCAATTAATTTTGTCTAAAGCCAAATATATTTCATTACAAGACTCAATGGTGACTGAAAAACCGATTTTATAAATCGCGGGTTATCACTTTTTTACGTTCATAACCTAATTTGCCTCATATAGTTAGAAATCTCACACATTCATTTTTTGGGTAACTCCAGATACGATAAAATCAGACAATATATCATCGAGAACCCTTTGTATTGGGCGACTGACAACGAAAACCCGGACAGACCGATTATAAAACAAAACATGAAAAGCGAAAAAATAACAGATAATGCGTGACAATCAAATAATCGAAGCCATGACCCTTTTGGCCGAAAAACTGGGCCTGTCCATCAAATTCGACGAATTTGAGGGCCGGGGCGGCTGGTGCAAGTTAAAGGGCACAGAAAAGATCATCATCAACAAGCGGCTGATGCCCAAGGAGCAGATAAGGATCCTGGCCCAGATCCTGGTCCGGTACCCCACCGAGGAGCAGGCCATGCCGCCCAAGATCCGCCAGCTGATTGATGATGCCAAAGAGGAAAACTTGGACAAAGAGGAGCCGCAAACCGAACTGGAGGTCGAAGAAAAATGAGTATGACAATCTGCCGGGAATGCAAAAAAGAGGTCAGCCCCAATGCCCGGAGCTGCCCCCACTGCGGGGCGCCCCAGCCGGCCAATCAAGTATGGAACGGGTGGGGCTTTGACTGGAAGTCCAAAACTTCTTACTACGGCTGGCCCCTGGTCCACGTTTCAATCGGCAAGGACCGGAACGGACGCTTAAGGGTGGCCAAGGGCTGGATCGCCATCGGACAGTTCGGCGTCGGCCTGATAACCATCGCCCAATTCGGGGTGGGGGTGCTGTTCGGCTTCGGACAGTTCATCTTCGGGCTTACCGCCATCGCCCAGTTTGCGGTGGCCCTGCTGTTCGGGCTGGGGCAGTTCGCCACCGGCTACATTGCAGTCGGGCAGATCGTCTTCGGATACTACGGCCTGTGCCAGACTGGCTTGGCCGCCCACCTGTGGAGCCAGAAATTCAGGGACCCTGAAGCGGTGCGGTTCTTCAAGCAGCTGGCGGAACATCTGGGATCGCAGATGCTCAACCAGGTAAAATGAAAAACCAGTCTAAGCCGCAGTCATATTGGTCATAGGACAATATCACCTCAACTTTAAACCGGCCAACTGCAAACTCTAAACACGAAACAGTTGTAAATGCCCCACTGCAAAAAAAACATCTCCCTGCCCGAGCAAGCCACCAGCTTTACCAAGGACTTTCTGGACCTCTGGGTCTCCGACAAGGAGGGCATCAAGATCGGGCGGGTATCCGACCTGGCTATCAAGATGGGCGAGGAATTTCCCACCGTCTCCTCGGTGGTGGTGGCGGTCAAGCTGCGGATCAGCCTTTTCGGCTACGCCAAGTTCGAGGCGGTGGTCCCCTGGCGCCAGGTGAAAAGCCTGAACGAGAAAGGCATCGCCTTGCGGATCGCCTACAGCGAGGTCAAGACCGGCAAGCTGGAACAGGGGGAGCTGCTTCTGAAGACTAACGTGATGGACCAGCAGATAGTAGACAACGAAGGCCGGAAGATCCTGCGGGTCAACGATGTCAAGCTGAAGTGCTTCAGCGAACACCTCCGGCTGGTGGGGGTGGAGGTGGGCATCAAAGGCCTGCTCTATCGGCTGGGGGCGGGGCGGCGGCTGGAACGGCTGGCCAATCAACTTAACGTAAAGATCATAGAAAACATCATCATGTGGGACTTGGTGGAACAGTTTGACAACGAAATGAAACGGATAAAACTTTCCATCTCCCAGGAGATACTGAAGGACCTGATAAACCTATGAGATACCTATCGCACTATCTTCACCGCCAGGTGCATTTCAAAAAACAGCACCTGGGCGAACTGGCGGACTGGATAATGAACGCCCGCCCCACTCAGGCCGAGCTGGCCGGCCTGGCGATCACCGACAATGACGGCCGGGAGCGGAGCATCTCCTTAAACGACGTGGAATCGCTGGGCCACCGTTACATCTACCTGAAGCGGAACCTGGATGAATGTCCGGATCTGGCTCCGGCCGAGGGCCAGATCCGGCTGGCCGAGCACATCCTGGACAAGCAGGTGGTGGACACCAGAAAGAAAAAAGTTTACAGGGTGAATGACATCGAAGTGGAACAGGAGGGCGAACGCTTCCTGGTGCGCTGGGTGGACGCCGGACTGGCCGGGCTTTTGAACCGGCTGGGCCTGCCGGAATCTTTGCAGCCCAAGTCGGGAAAGATGCAGCGCCGCATAGCCTGGGCCAACGTGGAGCCGCTGGATCCGGATCTGAAGAGCAGTTTTGAAAAGCTCTCCAAGCTTCACCCGGCCGACATCGCCGACATCGTGGAGGAACTAGGGGTCACCCAGGGGGCCAATCTATTAGAGCGGCTGGACGACGAGACCGCGGCCGAGACCCTGACCGAGGTGGAGCCGGCCATGCAGAGCGACATCGTGGAAGAGATCAAGCCCCAGGATGCCGCCGACATCATCGGGGAGATGGAGCCGGACGATGCCGCCGACCTGATCTCCGACCTGCCCCAGGAGACCGCCCGCCAGATAATGAACGAGATGGAGTCCGAGGAAAAGGCCGAAGTTCAGGAACTGCTGCAGTACCTGGAGGATTCGGCCGGGGGCATCATGAACAACGACTATCTGGCGGTGTCCAGGAGGCAGACGGTGGAGCAGGTGCTCAATAAATTCCGGGCCGATAAACCAGAGCCCGAAGTAGCCTATAACCTGATCGTGACCGAGGGCGGGGAAAAACTGGCCGGGGTGCTGTCGCTCCGAGATCTGGTGGTGGCCCTGCCCCAGACTAAAATAGACGATCTGATTATCACCGACACACCGACGGTCCGGCCCGATACCCCCTTGAGCGAGGTGGCCGACCTGTTCTCCAAATATGACTTGGTGATGCTGCCGGTGACCGACCATGCCCGGCAGGTGCTGGGGGTGATCACGGTGGACGACGTGATAGAACTGGTGGTCCCCGAGAAATGGAAACGCTCCCACCGCAAACGCCTGATCTGACATGAAGAAACTCTGGATCAAATTAGCGCTGATCTTCGGCGTAGTGGGGCCGGGCCTGATCACCTCCTTCGCCGACAACGACGCCGGAGGCATCACCACCTATTCCATCGCCGGGGCCCGCTACGGGTATTCCCTGCTGTGGATGCTGCTCTTGATCACCTTCGTGCTGGCCTTCTTCCAGGAGATGGTGGCCCGGCTGGCGGCGGTCACCGGCAAGGGGCTGTCCGACCTGATCCGGGAGGAGTTCGGCCTGCGCTGGACCCTGTTTGCCATGATCGTGCTGTTGGTGGCCAATTTTACCACCACCATCGCCAATTTCGCCGGGATCGCGGCCAGCCTGGAGATCCTGGGGGTCAGCAAATATATCTCCGTTCCGGTGACGGTCCTGGCCCTTTGGCTTTTAGTGGTCAAGGGTTCCTACCGTTTTGTGGAAAGATTCTTCCTGATAGTGGCCCTGTTCTTTGCCGCCTATGTCATCGCCGGGTTCCTGGCCAAGCCGGACTGGGGCCGGGCGGCGGACAGCCTGGTCAAACCGACCCTGGTCTGGAAGGCCGATTACTGGGTGATCTTCATCGCCACCATCGGCACCACCATCACCCCCTGGATGCAGTTCTACCTGCAGTCCTCGATCGTGGACAAGGGGATCACCATGAAGCATTACGGCTACGTCAAGCTGGATGTATTCGTGGGGACATTTTTCACCAATTTCATTTCCTTTTTCATCATCGTCACCTGCGCCGCCACCCTGTTCAAGGCCGGCATTCCGGTGCATAACGCCGAGGACGCCGCCCTGGCCCTGGCCCCCATCGCCGGGAAATATTCCTCGGTGCTGTTCGCCGTCGGGCTGTTCGTGGCCTCGATGATGGCCGCCTCCATCGTTCCCCTGTCCACCTCCTACGCCATCTGCGAAGCCTTTGGGATGGAGACCGGCATCAATAAAAACTTCAGCCAGGCCCCCATATTCTTCAGCCTGTATACCCTGCTGCTGATCCTGGGCGGGGCGGCCATCCTGATCCCCGGCCTGCCCCTGATAAAAGTAATGCTGTTCGCCCAGACGGTGCAGGGCGTCCTGCTGCCCGTCATCCTGATATTCATCCTGCTGCTTTTGAACAACCGGGACGTGATGGGGGACCACGTCAATTCCAAGTTCTACAACATAGCGGCCCTGATCGCGGTGGCCGGGATAGTGCTGGCCTCCCTGATCCTGCTGGTGCTGACGCTGATGGGGAAGACCTGACAAATATTCAGTTGAAGATGTTTAACGGGTTCAACAGGTAAAATGGAGGTTTTTAAGTGAAAACAGCCGGTTATATCATCGCCGCCATCCTGATATTCTTCGGGGTGCTTTTTCTGATGTCGGCCCGGGCCGAGTATTCCGCCAATCCGGGCAGCCGGATCATCACCGGGCTGGCGTTGTTCGCGGCGGGCATCGGTATGGCGGTGGCACTCAGGAAGAGCCAGCTTAAGCCCGACCAGAAGATCGAAATCGTCCAGAAAATTGATCTGGCCGGAAAATCCCTGCCCGAGCAGCGGTAAGGGAGGGAGCGGTGTTCATAAACTGTCCCTACTGCCAAAGCGCCTACCAGATAACCGAAGAGCCGAAATGGTGAGAGAAAAATGAGTATCGAAAACCAGGCCAAACAATATTTCAACTCCGGCTATAACTGCGCCGAGTCGGTGCTGCTGGCGGTCTGCCGGGAATCCGGTTACACCGAAAGCGAGATCATAAAGTTCATTCCCCGGATGGCCACTGGCTTCGGCGGGGGCATCGCCCGCAACGGCAGTCTCTGCGGAGCACTGAGCGGCGGTTTGATGGCCCTGGGGCTGGCTTTAGGCCGGGATGATGCCAAAGAAAGCCGGGATCCCTGCTATCCGGCGGCCGACCAATTCTACAATGATTTTGTAGATAGATTCGGGCACTCCAGCTGCCGGGAACTGACCGGATTGGACATGAAGAATGAACAGGATCGTAAAAAATATCAGGAAACCGTGCATTTGGAACGGTGCAACCCCATAGTGGCTTGGTCGGCCTTAAGGGTGATGGAGATAATTGGGGAGTATTCCAAAGTGAAGCCGGGAGTTGCCTGAATCATCATAATGGAGGAAATATCATAGGGGCGTAATTATGCGGCCCCTATCTTTGTTTGCGAATATGAACTATTGAAATTAAACCAAAAATTGAAATTCCTAAACTTTATATTTAGCTAAAATGACTCTATGCAATTGCCAGCAAACATAATCCAAGCCATCAACTCCTTCGGCCGGCTTTACGAGGTGGGCGGAGCGGTGCGCGATCGCATCCGCCATTCCCTTGACTCCTCGGGGAACATAGATCCGGAGCGCTTTTCCCAATACCAGCCGGTCGAGGCGGACTATCTGGTCGCCGGCATACCGATGGACCAGCTTGCCCGTCTCCTCAAACAATTCGGCCGGGTGGAATTGGTAGGCAGATCCTTTGGCGTTATTAAATTTAAAGTGCAAAATGAAAATTGTAAATTGCAAACCTTTGACATCGCTCTTCCCCGCAAGGAGCAAAGCATCGGTCCGGGGCACAAGGATTTTGCGATAGAGTACGACCCCGGTATTCCCATAGAGCTGGACCTGGGACGGAGGGATTTTGCCGTCAACGCTATCGCTCTGCGAATTCAAAATTCAAAATTCAAAATTCTGAATTCAGAGTTGCTCGACCCATATGACGGACTTCAGGATATCAAGAACAAGCTGATCCGGATGGTCTCCAAGAACACCTTTGCCGAAGATCCCTTGCGGATGCTGCGGGCCTGCCAGTTCGCCGCCCGGCTTCGGTTCTCCATCGAGCAGGACACCTTCAAGGCCATCAAAAAGAACGCCGGGCTCATCTCCACAGTTTCCCCGGAACGGGTGCAGCAGGAGCTTAACAAGATGCTGTTGTCCGATCAGCCGTCCGTCGGTTTCTGGCTGATGCAGCGCAGCGGACTGCTCAAAATACTGTTGCCAGAGCTGGAGCAGGGCGCGGACGTAAGCCAGCCCGGAGGCTGCCACCGCTACAAGGTGTTTGAGCATTCCATAAAATCGTCAGACTTCGCGCCCAAAACTCTGGAACTGCGGCTGACGGCCTTGCTGCACGATGTGGCCAAGCCCCGGTGCCGGGAGGTCTTTGAGGGCGGGGCCCATTTTTACGGGCACGACAAGCTGGGGGCAAAAATGGCCGGGGAGATCCTGTCCCGGTTGAAATATTCCAACCAGGTTATCGAAAGGGTCACAGGGTTGATCGGAAGACACATGTTCGCCGTGCCCGAGACCGGGAAGGGATTAAGGCGGCTGATATCAAAGGCCGGGATAGACGGCCTGGACGACCTGATAGCCTTGCGTCGGGCTGACATCATGGCCCAGGGGATGAAGGGGGATACGGAGTATCTGAAAGCCTTTAAACAGGCGGTCAAAGAAGAACTTGATAAAAAACCGGCCTTTTCCATCAAGGACCTTAAGATCGACGGGAACGACCTGATGAAGGAGCTGGGCCTTGGGCCGGGCCCTAAGCTGGGGCGCATACTAAAACAGCTTTTTGAGTTGGCGTTGGAAAACCCCAAAAACAACCACAAAACATTGCTCTTAAAAGAGGCCCGACGTCTGGCTGCTCAACTAAAGTATTCACGCCAAGATTTTTATTCTTGATTTTGCGGTCATTTGATGTTAAAATTAAACTTTGTATCCTGAAATAACAAAAAATAATATAAACCTACACGGGTCAGCTAAAATGAAGTATCTCAAGACCAGCCCGGACAAATGCCAGGGGGTGCGGGCCTGCGAGAAGATATGCTCCAAGACTTTCTTCAGGACCGAGGATCAGGCTTTGTCGGCCATCCAGGTCAAAGGGATAGAAGGCAAATTTGAGATCAACGTCTGCAACCAGTGCGGGGACTGCATAGCGGTTTGCCCGGTGCTGGCCCTCAAGCGCAACCAGCAGGGCGTGGTGATGCCGGACAAAAAGCTGTGCGTAGGCTGCCTGATGTGTGTCGGCTACTGCCCCACCCTTTCCATGCGCACCCATCCCTCCTTAAGCGAACCCTTCAAGTGCGTGGCCTGCGGGGCCTGCGCCAAGGCCTGCCCCGAGAAGGCCCTGGAGATAGTGGAACGCGATTAACCGATAACCCCTGGTCCATTCAACAATCAGTTTGAACGTTTGAAACGTTTGAACGGTTTAAACCACTCAAACAGCGAGGGAACCATGGACGAGAACAAGGTCTTTGAATATACCAAATACACCCAGGACATAGAAGTGATGAAGAAGGCCCACCAGGTGCTGGCCGAGTATTCCTTCACTCCCAGCCTGCCCCAGAGGGGATACAACAACCGTTCACTGCATATTGATCTGAGTGCTTTGAAGTTCACCGAGAAGAAAATCGACGAGGCTACCAAGCAGATTTTTACCGGCGGGCGGGGCTTCGGCTTAAAATACCTGTGGGACGCCATCAAGCCGGACACCAAGTGGAACGACCCGGAGAACGACATCATCATCTCGCCCGGCCCGATCTGCGGCATCACCCAGTATCCCGGGGCCGGCAAGTCGCTGGTGGTCACCCTGTCGCCCATCACCAACATCCCCATCGACTCCAATGTCGGCGGATACTTCGGCCCGCTCTTAAAATTCTCCGGCTTCGACGCCCTGGAGATCCATGGCAAGGCCGAAGATGACGTGATCGTGGTGATAGACGGAGTCCGGGGAAAGGTCACCATCGAGGCCGCGCCGCAGGAGTCGGTCAACTCGCATGTGGCGGCCGAGCAGTTCACCCACGAGTACGCCGACAATGAGGCCGACCTGCGCAACGTCTCGGTGGTAAGCTCGGGGACCGCCGCGGCCCACAGCCTGATCGGCTGCCTCAATTTTTCCTATTACGATATGCGGCGCAAGGTGACCCGGCTGAAGCAGGCCGGCCGGGGCGGCATCGGCACGGTGTTCCGCGACAAACACCTCAAGGCCCTGGTGGTCCACGGACCGCAGGTGAAAGGCGACATGAACCATCCGGCCGACCTGGGCCGGATCCAAAGAGCCGGGGTCAAACTGCACAAGGAGATGCACGATTTCGACGACAAGATGTGCACCATGCGCAAGGTGGGAACCACCAATATCGTCAGCGTGATGAACGCCTACGATCTGCTGCCGGTAATGAACTTCCAGTACGGCAGCCACTCCGAGTCCCAGAACATAGACAAGACCGTCTGGATTAAGCAGTTCACTCAGGGCATCCCGGACGGCTGCTGGTACGGCTGCTCCATGGCCTGCGCCCACGGGGTGGACGAGTTCACCCTGCGCACCGGACCCTACCAGGGACACCAAGTGGTGGTGGACGGGCCAGAATACGAGACCGCGGCCGGCTGCGGTTCCAACTGCGGGATCTTCGATCCTTTATGGGTGATAGAGTGCAACTTCTACTGCGACACCTACGGCCTAGACACCATCAGCTTCGGCACCATCACCGGCTTCATCATGGAGTGCTGGCAGCGCGGCATTCTCAACGCCGAACGCACCGGCGGGCTGGACATGAGCTGGGGCAAGGGGGAATCGCAATTAGAGATGATGCACCAGATGGCTAAGGGGCAGGGTTTCGGTCTGATCGCCGGCCAGGGCGTGCAACGCATGAAAAGAATATTCGCCGACAAGGGTTGGGGAGACTCCGCCTTCCTCCACGACATCGGACTGGAGGGCAAGGGGCTGGAGCAGTCGGAGTACATGTCAAAAGAATCGCTGGCCCAGCAGGGAGGCTACTATCTCACCAACAAGGGCCCCCAGCACGACGAGGCCTGGGTGATCTTCATGGACATGGTCAATAACCAGATCCCCACCTTTGAGGACAAGGCCGAGGCCCTGTACTATTTCCCGATGTTCCGCACCTGGTTCGGGCTGAACGGCCTGTGCAAGCTGCCCTGGAACGACATCGAGCCCGGCGACAATCGGACCAAGAACGCCCCCATGGACGCGGCCAAGGTGCCGGAGCACGTCCAGAACTACGTCGACCTGTTTTCCGGGGTCACCGGCCGGGAGATTACCAAGGAAGAGATCATCAAAATGTCGGAGCGGGTCTACCAGTTCCAGCGGGTGTTCGACCTGAGGATGGGCAAGGGGACCAGGAAATACGACCAGCCGCCCTACCGGGCCATGGGGCCGGTTACCAAGGAGGAATACGAATCCCGTCAGGAACGCTACGACAAACAGCTTTTGGACTGGATGCAGATAGATCCGGCCGGAAAATCCACCGAGGAAAAGATGGCCCTGCACCGCAAGTACCGGGAGGACCGCTACCAGAAATTAGTGGAGGCGGTCTACCAGCGCCGGGGCTGGACCGCCGACGGCGTCCCCACCCTGGAGACGCTGCAGCGCAACGGGATAGACTTTCCGGAGGTGGTGGAAGTGGTGGCCAAGCACCAATAGGCCAAATTCAAATTGCAAAATGAAAATTGCAAAATCAAAGAACAACGGGAGCAATATTTTGCATTATTAAATTTGAATTTTAAGTTTTGAAATCATGCGTCTAGTGATCCAACGTGTGTCTTCGGCCAGCGTGTCGGTCGCTGGCGCCGTGATCGGCCAGGTCGGTCAGGGACTGTGCCTGCTCTGCGGTTTCACCCACGGCGATACCGGGCAAATAGCGGAGCAGATGGCCGCCAAGTGCCTTAACCTTCGCATTTTCGAGGACAAAGAGGGCAGGATGAACCTGTCCCTTCTGGATGTCAAGGGCGCAGCGCTGGCCGTCTCCCAGTTCACCCTGTACGCCGACTGCAAAAAGGGGAGAAGGCCGTCGTTCACCGATTCGGCCGATCCGGGAAAAGCCGAAAAGCTTTATCAGAGATTTATCGAGGTCCTCAAAAGTTCCGGGGCCGAGGTCCAGACCGGCAGTTTCGGGGCCAAGATGCTGGTCGATATTCAGAATGACGGGCCGGTAACCATTGTATTGGACTCGAAGGATTTTAAGTGTTGAACTTGCAATTCCCTGTGGTCTCTGCCACAGGGATACCACTGAGAAAAGGGAAAGTTTGAAAACCGTAGGTTTTCATAGTATCCTTATGTACTCTGAGCCTGAAGAAAGGATACCATTGTGCCTAGGAAACGCACTACCACATAGTGTTACCGGTGAAATACCGAAAGGCGTTGTTGCAGGAACCGGTGGTGCATATGATC
>JACQXR010000102.1 GCA_016208585.1 candidate division TA06 bacterium
AATACGATCCATCCTTGCGCGAAAAGCGCGGCGTTTACTATACGCCGGAGCCGGTGGTTGGGTATATCGTCCGTTCTTTGCACCAGATTCTAAAAGACGAATTCAACAAGGCCGACGGCTTGGCCTCCCCAGATGTAACGGCGCTTGATCCGGCCGCCGGAACGCTGACCTTTTTAGCCGAAGCCGCCAAATTGGCGGTCAATGAATTTGTTGGCAAATACGGCAAAGGCAGCAAGGATAAATTCATCAAAGAGCATATCTTAAAAAACTTCTATGCCTTTGAACTGATGATGGCCCCTTATGCGGTGGGGCATTTAAAAATGGGTTTTTTGCTGGAGGAATTGGGCTATAAGTTGCGCGATGATGACCGCTTCAAATTGTATTTGACCAACACCCTTGAAATGGACGAATTCAAGCAGACCAATATCCCGTTTATGGCCGAATTGTCCAAAGAATCCAGGGAAGCAAATCATGTAAAACGACAGGAAAAGATATTGGTGATAATGGGAAACCCGCCGTATTCCGGTATTTCTACCAATAAGGGCGAATGGATTACCAAATTAATAGAAGACTACAAATATGTTGATGGAAAGCATTTTGGCGAGCGTAAACACTGGCTGCAGGACGACTATGTGAAATTCATCCGTTTTGCCCAATGGAAAATCGAACAGGCCGGGCAGGGCGCAGTGGGCATGATCACCAATCACGGGTATTTGGATAATCCCACCTTTAGAGGCATGCGTCAGTCGTTGATGAATACCTTTGATGAAATACGCGTTCTTGATCTGCACGGCAATGCGCTTAAAAAGGAAAAATGCCCCGATGGTTCAGATGACAAGAATGTATTTGATATCATGCAGGGCGTGGCTATTGTGATTATGATGAAACGTAAATCAAAAGATAAAACTAAAGTCTTCCATGCGGAAAAATATGGATTACGCGCAATAAAATATAATTGGCTTGATAAACATGAGATAACTAACACTAAGTGGACAAAATTAAAAACAAGTTCGCCAACGTATTTCTTCTATCCCAGAAATGAAAAAGGACTTGCTGAATATAGTTCATGGCCCGCGATATCTGAAATATTTCCATTGAACGTTACGGGAATAGTGACTGCCCGTGATGAATTTGCTACTGATTGGGATAAAGGCGCTCTACGGCGCAGGATAGAAACATTCAGGAACTTAAAGCTTGATGATGACTTCGTCAAAAACGCGTATAAACTTTCTGAAAACTATATGTGGCGCATTGCCAAAGCGAGAAGGGATTTGAGCAAAGTAGAGGATTGGGAGAAATATTTCACTAAAATTCTTTATCGACCTTTTGATGAAAAGCATATATATTTTCATGACACAGTTGTTTGGAGAACCCGCAAGGAAGTTATGCAACATATGGTAGATGGCAGCAACATAGGTCTTATATCTGTTCGCCAAGTTGCCGAAGGTATATTTAATCATGCTTTTGTGGCTGATGCGATTATTGAAAGCAGAGTGACCCTCAGCAATAAGGGAATAGGTTATTTATTTCCCCTTTATGTAAATTCAGAAAAGAAAAAATCCAAAGGGTCTTCTCCCGGCGTTATGATGCTTTTTGAACCCAGAGCCGAATACAATGTGAAAAAGCCCAATTTAACGCCGGAGCTTGTAGAAAAGCTTACAAAGGCTTACGGCGAAACACCCCAGCCGGAGCGGATATTCAATTACATCTACGCCGTGCTTTATTCCAATACTTACCGGACAAAATATGCGGAGTTCCTCAAAAGCGATTTTCCCCGCGTTCCGGTTACCGCCGATTATAAGCTGTTTTTGAAACTATCCGCACTGGGCGGACAGTTGGTGGAGATGCATTTACTGAAATCCAAAGCCCTTGATAAACCTATGATTAAATTTGAGGGTAAAGGCAATAATCGGGTTGGTAAGTTAATTTATGAGAACCCCTCGCCCACCGGGAGAGGGGCAGGGGAGAGGTTAAAACTATACATAAACGAAGCTCAATATTTCTCCGGTCTTTCACAAAATATTTACGAATATCAAATAGGCGGTTATCAGAAATAGCCACCTCATTGCACGAAACTGTTATTACCCAAAAAGAGATAGACAAACATTACGATAAAATAGAAACGAAAACGATTTAATATGAACTGGAAAATCTTTGGCGCCGCTTTCGTCACCCTGTTTCTGGCCGAGCTGGGAGACAAGACCCAGCTGGCCGTGATCACCATGACCGCCGAGTCCAGAAGCTGGCTCTCGGTCTTCCTGGGGGGCAGCCTGGCCCTGGTCTGCGTGACCCTGATCGGGGCGCTGTTCGGGCAGGCCATCATCAAGGTCATTCCGCAGAACATCCTGCATTACATCGCCGGGGGGCTGTTCATAGTCATGGGCATCCTGGCCATACTGGGGAAACTATAAACCTGCCACAAAGGCACCAAGGCACCAAGCCAAATCGTGAATTGTAAATTGTGAATTGTGAATAGTTATTTTGTCTTAGTGCCTTGGTGGTAAAGAAATAATATAGGAGATATATGAAGTTTGCAGCCAAGATGGAGAAACTCAAAGTCGAGACCGCTTTCGAGATGATGGCCAAAGCCAAGAAACTGGAGGCCGAGGGCAAGAAGATCATCCACCTGGAGATCGGCGAGCCGGATTTCGACACTCCCAAGAACATCAAAGAGGCCGCCAAGAAGGCCCTGGACGCCGGCCAGACCCACTACGGGCCCTCGGCCGGCCTGCCCGAGCACCGCAAGGCCATCGCCGAGTATTATTCCAAACGGATCGGCATCCCATACGGGCCGGAGCACGTGGTGGTGACCCCGGGCGCCAAGCCCATCATGTCCTTCGCCATCACCGCGCTATTGGAAGAGGGCGACGAGTGCCTGGTGCCGGACCCCGGCTTTCCCATCTACCAGTCCATGGTCAAGTTCAATGGCGGAGTGCCGATACCCCTGCCGCTGCGGGAGGAGAACGATTTCCGGCTGGACGTCAAGGAGCTGAGGTCCAAGATCACCAAGAAGACCAGGCTGATCATCCTGAATTCGCCGCACAATCCCACCGGCGGCATTTTGACCAGGGACGACCTGAAGGCGGTGGCCGACATCTCGGTCAACAGCGACATCCCGGTGCTGTCCGATGAGATCTACGACCGGATGATCTACGACGGCAAGTTCGTAAGCATCGCCCAGTTCGACGGCATGAAGGAGCGGGCCATCATCCTCAACGGCTATTCCAAAACCTACGCCATGACCGGCTGGCGGGTGGGATACGGCCTGATGCCAACAGCGCTGGTGGAGCACATGGCCCGGCTGATGACCAACATCAATTCCTGCACCGCCACCTTTAGCCAGGTGGCCTGCATCGAGGCTTTAAAAGGCCCGCAGGACGAGGTCACCGCCATGATGACCGAGTTTAAGAAGCGCCGCGACTATATTGTGAACAGGATAAATAAAATACCGAAGGTATCCTGCCGCAAGCCCGCCGGAGCCTTCTACATCTTCGTCAACGTCAAGCAGACCGGGATGGACGCCCGAAAATTTACCGATTTCCTTTTGAACGACTGCGGGATCTGCGCCCTGGCCGGGGCCAACTTCGGGGCCGAGGGCGAGGGCTATGTCCGCTTTTCCTACGCCAACACTATTGAGAACCTGGCCGAAGCGGCCGACCGGATAGAAAAAGCTTTGGCGAAATAAATGATTTTTTAGTTTGGCAGAATATTACCGGGTATTCGTGGCGCCTGGAAGATTCTTCGAGGATGCAGGCAGGATAAGGATCGGCTTTGGAGGCCCTCCGGAGATATTCAAAAAGAACATCTTGAAACTGGCTGAGGTAATTACCAATCTGGCAGAATGCCGATTAGGGTTGAAAAAAACCGGGTTTTTTGATAATATTACAAAATCAGGGTTTTTAGGATTTAGACAATTAGTTACTAACAAGTTAAATTCTATGCTAATTCCGCAAAATATATTTTTATGTGTGCAGTAACGTTATACAAGTCAACGAGTAACAACGACGTTTTTTGTTCACGAAAAAGCCCCGGTAGGTCGCATTAAAATTATCAGTGAGCATCGCAAAAGACGCCGTATACCCCGCCACGCACGGCGGGGAGGCATAAATGATAAAGCGTAACATGGCCCGGATAATTTTACGCGACGAGCTTTTTTCTTTTTGGTTCTTTTTCCTTTTGGCGGCACAAAAAAGAAAAAGAACATAAATAACCTTTTGGTTTCGGCTTGTCCGGGTTAGGGTTTAGAATTTTGGTTTGCGGAGCTGCCGACTACGCCAAGGTTATGTCGGCCAGGGTAGCTTCCCTCGGCAAGCTCGGGACGGGACGCAGGGTGGTCAAGCACAACACGGAAGTAAATAAATGGGGCTGTAGCTCATCCGACTACGCCCGCAAGGCAAATTAATAAAGCCGGCTTCGTCAAACGGGGTTGGTGGCGGTTAAAAATTATTTAGCATTTTGATATTAGAATTTAGAATCTAGATTTGTGGGGCTGTAGCTCAGTTGGTAGAGCGGTACGTTCGCATCGTACAGGCAGTGGGTTCGAATCCCATCAGCTCCACCAGACTTTGCCGTAAAAGCATCAATATTATGCGGGCTTCCTCCTTCGT
>JACQXR010000103.1 GCA_016208585.1 candidate division TA06 bacterium
ATTAGTGTTTGTTCTCCGATAATTAGTGACGGAACGATAAATATTAATTCTTTAGCGATAATAATTGCTATTTTAACGAAAAGAATTAGTGTTGAAGCAATAATAATTAATTCTTATACTCCGAAAATTAATTGTTTACCCATAAACACTAATTTTTATCCATTCAACGGCAATTTTCAGAGGTTCAACGGCAATTTTCGAAGCTCCGTCACCAATTTTCGGAGAACAAATGCCTATTTTCGGGGTCCGCCAGCTAATTTTGGGACAACAAATGCCGATTTTCGGAGTTCCGTCGCTAATTATCGGAGTCCGCCAGCTAATTTTGGGGCTTGCAACGGCAATTATTGTTGTTTGGCTGCAGGTTTCCTTCGCCCGCTCTTAAGCGGCTTAATCCCGAACTCCTCCAATTTCTCGTTCTTCTTGCCGTATTGTCCCTGCAACGAGCTTATTATCCGGGCCGAGTCGTCTTTAAGGTCTTTCATCAGTTTGTTCAGCCGAACCGTGGATTCCTGGGTCTTGGCCTTAAGTTCTTCTTGAACCTTGTCCTCGGCCTTGGCGTCTGCGAGCAATTTGGCGAAGCCGGCAATCTTGACCGGCAGGGCCAGTTCCTTCTCGTTTTTCTTCAAGCCGGAAAGTATCACGTCGCAGGCATTGATCCTTTCGGCATAGGCAGACTTGCCCATTTTTGAGCCTCCTTATATTAAGGTTTAGGCAAGGATATTACGCTGTCATAATCTTGTCAAGGGGAAACTGAAGAAAAATATATGATTTTCTGCTTTTTTCTCTATAGCCATTTGCCCTGTTTCTCCGTCAGGTATTGGCCTCATGCTCCTTCTTTACGGTTATTTTGAGAATCACTCAATTGTGGGTATCGCGGATGTCGTGTCGGTTGTCAAAAGGTGTTTTAAAGAAATCTAAAAATCATTTCTCCTTAAACCAAATCCACCGCCAGGCCGTCGGCCAGCAGCAGGCCTTTGGGCGTGAGGCGCAGATATTTTTTGTCCCATTTCGCCCAGCCCTGTTCTTTCCACCGGAGCCAGACCTGCGGCTTATGCTCCAGGGGAGAGCTCCCGAATTTGCTTTGAAATTCTTTGATATCTATCCCCCGGACCATCCGCAATCCCAGGAACAGGGCTTCAAACCGCTGTTGCTCCGACGAAAGGGTTTCCCGAAAATCGGCCGGGCTTTGGCCGCCGTTGATTGACCGGAGGTACCTTTCAACATTCTTCATATTGCTCCACCTTTTGCCGCCCCGGTGCGAATGGGCTCCGGCCCCGAAACCCAGGTAATCTCCGGCCCGCCAGTAATTGATGTTGTGGGCCGAGCAAAAACCCTTCCGGGCGAAGTTGGATACCTCGTAGCGTTTCAGGCCGGCCCGGTCCAGCCGACTGACGGCCTCCAGATACATATCGGCCTCTGTCTCTTCGTCACCTGGTGTTATTCTGCCTTCTGCTTTTTGCTTTTTGAATTCCGTATTCTTCTCGTAAGTCAGCGAATAAAGCGATATGTGCCGGGGTCCAAGCGCCAGCGCCTTCTCCAGGTCATTCTTCCAATCTTTTAATGATTGCCCGGGCAGGGCGTAGATCAGGTCAAGGCTGATGTTGTCGAAGCCAGCCCGGGACCCCAGGTCAAAGGCGTTGGCGGCCTGACGGCCGGTATGGACCCGGCCCATCTGCTTCAACAAATCATCGTTGAACGACTGCACTCCCAGACTTAGGCGGTTGAAACCCATTTGCCGTAAGAATCTCAGCTTTTCCAGGGTAACCGTTCCGGGGTTGGCTTCTATGGTCAATTCGGCATTAGACGACCAGGGCCGGAGTTCGTTCATGGCCTTCCCGAGCAAAGCGACCGAAGCTATGGTGGGAGTGCCTCCGCCCAAATAGATTGTCTTTATATCTTTGATTTCGTTTCGGTGGCCGGCGATCTCCCGGACCAGCGCTTGGAAATATTTTTTAAGCTCGGCCGGTTGCCGCAAAGGCCTGGAGTTGAACCCGCAGTAATGGCACTTGGCTAGGCAAAAGGGAATATGGATGTAAACTGAGTTCATAAAGTATTTATGATTTATGACTGGACTTTGGCAAATCCGAAATACGAATATCGAAGATCCAAACAAATCCTAAGTTATAAATTACAGAAACCCGAAAATGCCAAGAAATTAGGCCCTTTAGTTAGGTCATTGGTATTTGTCCCGCAATACCGGGATCCCGCCAACCTGCTTGCCCCGCCCCGCCCCGCCAAAGGCGAGGCTCTGGCTTGCAGCGGGGCCATGGGTTGTGGCGGTGGTCCGCCGTAGTAGAAACGAAGGAGGAAGGCGGTGATTTCGGATTTCGGATTTTGATATTAGGCCTACACTGAGCACGACTGCTTGCCTGGCTTTTGAAGTGATTTGCTAAACTTTGGCTTTTTGCCAAAGTTTAGTTACCTTATAACATTTTGCTTCAAAAGTCAAACGATTTAAATATCTTTACCCTTCCTTAAGATATCCCCTTGACTTTTAGGCTGAAATTTGGCATCATTAAAATATGTCCAAGTTTTTTTCAACCATAATAATATTGCTGTTTGCCTGTTACCCCGTCTTAGGCCAAAACGAGCCGGTAGCGGATATTCCCGCCGGGGAAGGTTTTGATCCCATCACCATCCTTTCCCCCCTGCGGGATTCCCTGCTGCCCCAGGACGAGCCGTTGGAGATCTCCCTGCTGCTTTCGGATCTGCAGGATTATTCCCTGGTCCTGCTGCTGGATGGAACGGACATCACAGTCAAGGCTCAGATCACCGGCGACTACCTCTACTATCTTTCGGACTTTGCCCCCCAGCCCGGGCCGCATCAAATAAGGTTAACGGCCCTGAGCGGACCGGACACCGTTTTTTCGCACGGCTGGATGTTTTACGCCCCGGCAACATTGTCTGTTCCGGAAGAAGCCCTGCCCTGGGAGTTCTGGGCCGGTATGGGATGGCAGTATTCGGACTGCAGCGCCGACACCGCCGGACTGGGCCTCTCCTACCCCGTCGGTTTTTTGCCCAAGGCCGAACTTTCGCTGTCGGGACAGCTGGGCCGGGGGAACCTTTCCGGCAATCTGTCCTACGATCCGGCCTACGACAAAGACCTGCACGGCCAGCTGCAGTTTTCCCAACCCCAATGGGAGCTTTGGCTGGGAGAATTCTATCCCCGGTTTTCGGAGTTGGCTTTTTCCGGGCTTTCTCCCCTGGGCGGTTCCGGAACGTATAAGAACGGCCGCCTGAAGGTAGACCTGCTGGCCTGCCGCTCCCAACCGGCCGACACCGGCTATCAGACTTTTGCCCAGTATATCTACGGAGGCCAGAGCTACTTGGAGTTGCGGGACAGTCTGGTCTTTTCGGCCGGATATTTTGCAGGGTACGATGATCCTTCCTCCCTGCCGGACTCGGTCAGATATAAGGCCAGCGCTTATGTCTACACAGACGATCTGCTGGGAATCTCCGACGCCATCATTTCGGTAGACACCCTGCACCCGGGCCGGAACCGGCTGCTGCTGCTGTCTCTGTCCTCTTCATTTAAAAACCTGGCGCTATCGGGGGAATACATCCGCACCCGGCTGATACCCGACACCGGGAAAACAGTTTACGACCAAGGCTACTCGGCCGACGTAAAGCTTCGGCGGGAAAAGCATCTTTGGGAAGCCAGTTACACTTCGCTGGGCCAATATTTTTACAGTTTCGGGAATCCCTACGCCGAGGCGGCCAAGAACGAACTGGCCCTGGCCCAGGAGTCTAATTGGAGTAAGATATTAAGCACCCAAGCCTACGCCTCGGCCTATAAGATATACACCGATTCCGCGGCCGGCAACAGCTATAAGGCCGGAGCCTCGTTGCGATTGTCCGGCCTTGGCCCGGACCGATGGTTTTCCGGGCTTTCTCTTAATGTTGATTACAACCTCCGGCCCTACACCGGCTACCTCTATCAAAGCCGCAGCCTGGGAGCCAGCTTAAGCTTAAAATGGAAAAAACTCCGGGCCTCGCCCCTCTATTCTTATTCCGCCAGCCAAAGCGACCGGCTGACCCGGTCCCATTCGGCCAATCTTGATCTGAACTTTACGGCCGGAAGAGCCTGGCAGATCAATTCCGGCTATCAGTATTACCAGCTTCAGGATGATCTGAATTCCGTCGATCAACTCAAACACACGGGATATCTCAAGAGCGCCATCAGCCTGGGAGCCAGATTATCGCTGGAGCTGGGGGTCAAGCAGATAAATAAGACCGACCGGTTGGACCAATCCAAATCGTACCGCCAGCGCCTGGCCTGGACAAACCTGGGATACCGTTTTTAAAATAATTGCCGGGGGAACCGCAAACTCTCTCCGGGGCTCTAATGATCATTACATGATCCTGATCTTGTCTTTTCCGGATCTTTAAACGGGGTCAGTATAAATCCAATTGACCGGCAGAATATTTGCCGGGGAGGTTTTTATGAAACGGATCATCGCAGCACTTATTCTGTCTTTTCTCTGTCTTTGGGTCCGGGGGGCGGGTTCCCAAGAGCCCAAACCAACTGCCGTTTTAAGCCTCTATGTGGGACAGGCTTTTATCTGGCACCAGGGCCAGCTGGCGGAGGCGGAATTGGGGCAGGCCCTGCAGCCCGGAGATTCGGTGCGTACCGGCCAGGGATCCTTGGCCGAGCTCAGCTTCGCCGACGGCACCAGCATCAGGCTGGGAGAAAAGACCTCGCTGTATGTTCAGCGCGCCGACAGCGCCGACCGCAGTTTCAAGCTTTTTTGGGGGAAGTTTTGGGCCAAGGTGGCCAAGCTTTCCCTGAAGTCGCAGTTTACGGTGGAAACCCCTACCGCGGTGGCCGGGGTAAGGGGCACGGTTTTGAAGGTTGAGATCGAGCGGGACTCCAGCACCCGGGTGGCGGTGGAGGAAGGCCTGGTGGAGGTTTCCGATCCCGGGCACCGGGGAAAAATGATCCGGCTGGCGGCGTTTAGGCAGTCTTTTTTGCGGAGAGGCCGGGACCCCGCCGAATCGGGCTTTGACCCCCAAAAGGAGAACCGTTGGGAGCGCTGGTCCCACCAGATGTTCCAGGAACTGCGCCAGTCCGCCAAAAGCCTGATGACGGGATTAAATCAAATCGTAAAAAGCCAGGAGAAATTATGGGAGAGCGCCAAATATCTGGAAAGGAAAAAACAAGGGGCCGATAAACTTTACAACCAGAGTCGGGACATTGAACGCCAGGCCTATCAAAACCGGCGGAAGTTCAAGCTGATTCAACAACGGATGGAGCGGCGCCTGCGCCAGACTATGGTTTTGGCCGCCAGGGTGGAAAGC
>JACQXR010000104.1 GCA_016208585.1 candidate division TA06 bacterium
AAACCGTAGGTTTTCATAGTATCCTTATGTACTCTGAGCCTGAAGAAAGGATACCATTGTGCCTAGGAAACGCACTACCACATAGTGTTACCGGTGAAATACCGAAAGGCGTTGTTGCAGGAACCGGTGGTGCATATGATCAAGGAAATCAGCCAGGGCTTGGAAGAACGGTACGAGTTCGAGCTTGAGCGGATCGAGTGTGATGTCAACCATGTTCATTGGTTATGTAGCTTGCATCCGAAGTATGGTCCCGGGGCATTTGTGCGATTATACAAGAGCATCACAGCGAAGCAGTTGTTTCAGGCGTTGCCGGAATTGAGAAAAGAGCTGTGGGGCGGAGAGTTCTGGAGTGACGGGGATTATGTAGCGACAGTCGGAGTCCGGGGCGACTGGAGCGTGGTGGAAAGACACATAAAACAACAAGGTGAAGACCCGCAAGAAGTGCAATTACGGATGTTCTAATTGCATACCCTGCGGTCTCTGCCGCAGGGTTCTTGATTCAACCATCTAAACCAGGGTGACGGATTTATGAAGATAAACCTTACCATAATCATTTCCATTCTGCTGACAGCAGGGCTGGTGGCGCTGGGGTTTACCTCCTGGCAGGTCTACCAGGAGAGGCAACGCCTTCATATTGATCTGGAACGCCGGGCAGTCTTGCTGGGTGAAAGCATCAGCGATGGCCTGGTTGCACAGTTGGAGAAGGGTCGAATCAAACCAGTACAGAGGATAATCGACCGGGTCAACCAAAGCTCTTCCCGTCTGAGCGGACTGGCGGTATATGATTTAAGAGACAGCATTGTGGCGCTGACAGAGGGATTCATTCCGCATAAGTCGGCGGTTGTGGAGTTCCGGAACCGGCAGTTTGGCTCAGATAGCTTAGCGGCTTCCTTCCAGCGAAGCGGAGGCCGACAGGTGTATCTTTTCATACGGGCGCTATCCGGGGATTCCCTGAAGGCGGGCATGTTGGTAGCCGTTTATGATGCCAGCTACATAGACCGACAGATAGCGGGTATTTGGAAGGGCAGTTTCATCCGGTGGTTCGTGCAGGCACTGGTCATTGCCTTTGTAACGTTATTGGTTATACGCTGGAGCATCTTGCGGCCATTGGATACACTGGTTGACTGGATGAGGGATATTCGCACCAGCGGCAAATCGCGAGGTCGCCCTCCCCCGGCTTTTTTTGAGCCTTTGAAGAAAGAGGTTGACCAGATGGCCGATACCATAGCGGAAGCAAGGGCCATGGCTACCGAGGAAGCCAAACTGCGAGCTACCGCTGAGGCTATATGGACCCCGGAACGCCTTAAAGAGGAGGTGCGTCAGCTGCTGGATGGCCGGGTATTGGTTGCCGTATCCAATCGCGAGCCTTATATGCATGTCCACCGGGGCAAGGCGGTCGATTGCATAGTCCCGGCCAGCGGGCTGGTTACCGCCATGGAACCGGTGCTCAAGGCCTGCGGAGGAATATGGGTGGCGGCGGGCATGGGCGATGCCGACCGGGAAACGGTTGACGACAAGAATGTGATACGGGTGCCGCCCGATGATCCCCGCTATACTCTGCGCAGGGTCTGGATGTCCAAGGAAGAGGAGGAAGGTTTCTACTATGGGTTTTCCAACGAAGGTCTGTGGCCCCTCTGTCATGTGGCCCATGCCCGTCCCACCTTCCGGATCGAAGATTGGCGGTACTACCAGGAGATAAACATCCGGTTCGCCGATGTGGTGATCGAGGAGGTCCACGGACTGGAAAAGCCCTTGATACTGGTTCAGGATTACCATTTTGCCCTATTGCCCCGCCTGATCAAGAAGCGGCGGCCCGATGCCCAGGTGGCAATCTTTTGGCACATACCCTGGCCCAATCCGGAGTCTTTCGGGATCTGTCCCTGGCAGAAGGACCTTCTGTATGGAATGCTGGGCGCGGATATGATAGGTTTCCATACCCAGTATCACTGCAATAACTTCATGGAGACGGTTGACCGGGCGCTGGAATCGCAGATAACCTGGGAGCATTTTTCGGTCAAGATCGCCGGACATACCACCCTGGTGAAGCCGTTTCCCATCAGCATTGCCTTTACACCCCGGGATTTTGAAGCAACTGGTACTCCGTCCACGGTCGGGGAGCTCCTTAAGGAATACGGCATCAAGGCTGAAATCATCGGTGTCGGGGTTGACCGTATAGATTACACCAAGGGCATCGTCGAGCGTTTTCTGGCCATCGAACGTTTTCTGGAGCGTTATCCGGCCTATCAGGGAAAGTTCACATTCGTGGAGCTGGGCGCCCCCAGCCGCACCCACATCAAGCGCTATGCCGACATGGTCAGCGAGGTGGAAGCTGAGGCCGAACGCATCAACTGGCGCTTCAAGACCAAGGAATGGAGACCGATCCTTTTCCTGAAAAAACATCACAGCCATCAGGATATCCAGCCGTGGTACCGGGCCGCCCAAGTGTGCCTGGTCACTTCGCTTCATGACGGCATGAACCTGGTAGCCAAAGAATTCATCGCCTCGCGCGGGACCAACGATGGGACGTTGATCCTGAGCCGTTTTGCCGGGGCTGCCCGTGAGCTGCGGGATGCGCTGATAGTCAATCCCTACGATGTCGAACAGACGGCCGAAGCCTTACGGTTTGCCCTGGAGATGCCGGTTGCCGAACAACAGGAAAGGATGCAGCGGATGCGGCAGCAGCTGGTCTCGCACAACATCTATCTGTGGGCCGCCGACCTGATAAGAGAACTGACGGCCATCCGCCTACCAGTAAATACCGCCGGCGGGCCCAAGACCGAAGAGACAGGTGCCACATGAACTATAGAATCACACAGCCTTTCCTGTTCATGACCTCATCCTCCCTGGTCACGGTCACCGGCCGGCGGGCAGCCGACCTGAAGGAGTTGCTGGACGGGATCAAGGAAGTGCCGGGCTCCTCCATCTATCATCACAGCCACCAGGCCTATAGGGAATGGCAAACCTTCGACCGTCCTCCAGTCCACGATTTCGGATACTGGGCCGGTGAGGTGCTGAGGGAGCGAAGCCTGGGGGAAAAGCTGAGCACAATAGACCCCACCCAGCATGACGACGTGCGGGGCTTCCGGGACGAAATGATCCGGGTCATCGAAAAGCATTTGGAAGGAAAGCCGCTGCTCAACCGCTGCCCTCCCGGCAGCGAGTTCTCCTTCTGCCAGTCGGTGTCGGTGATTAGCAGCACCGGAATCAAGGCCGGGGATCTCGGGGAATTTATGGCAGCACTTGGCTTGGTGACCAACCGCAGCCTTTATTATCATCTGTTCGAGGCCCGGCTCAGGCTGCACCGGGCCGACAACGATTTTTCGATTTGGATGCGGGAACAACTGAAAAAGCAGGAGTTGGCCGAGCAGATCAGCCGGCTGGACATCGCGGTCCACAGCCTGGATCAGATCCGGGCCCGCCTGTTCGCGATACTGGGGCAGCATCAGGGCATTTCCGCCCTGGAGCTGGTGCGCCGGGTAGCGCAATTGCCAGTTGACATGGTTGAATCCCTGTTGACCGAGATCCTGACCCTTCCGGTGAGGACCGCCACCAGATTTTGGGGAAAGAGTCCCAGGACCCTGGCCCATGCCTTGACGAAAAGCATTAAACATAACAGGAAGGGACGCAGATCAAATGGCTCTGGCCCGGCTTGAAGATTATCGAGAGGTAATTGGCGGAGCCGAGCTGGAAGAAATAAAACAGTTGGCCCGTCACCTCCAGGGAGCCCGGATGGCGCACGTCAACTCCACCTCGGTTGGGGGAGGTGTGGCTGAGATCCTGCACCGGATGGTCCCGCTGATGGATGAACTGGGAATAAAGGCGCGTTGGGATGTCATCAAGGGCGGAGATGATTTCTTCAACGTGACCAAACTGTTCCATAACGCCCTGCACGGAAAAGCCGAGGAGATAACCGATGATATGTACCGGATATTCCTCGACTATAACCGTCGTAATGCCCAGGAACTTGATTTCAGCGATTGCGACTGTGTTTTCATCCATGATCCCCAGCCTATCTGCCTGGTTGACAAAAGGGAACAGGGCAGGGGCTGCTGGATCTGGCGCTGCCATATTGACATCTCTGCGCCGCACCGGGGACTATGGGAGTTTCTTCGAAAATATGTAGAGCGGTATGATGGGGCGATAATTTCGTCTCCGGGTTTTGCCCAAAGGCTTCCGGTTCCCCAGTACCTGATCCCGCCATCGATCGACCCGCTGGCTGACAAGAACCGTGACCTTCCGGATGATTTCATCAAGGGCGTTCTGGATAAGCACAAAATTGACCGGACCCGTCCCGTAGTGACCCAGATTTCCCGGTTTGACCGGTTCAAGGATCCTCTGGGTTTGGTGGAGGCCTTTAAAAAAGTCCGCCAAAAGATAGACTGCCAGCTGATCCTGGCCGGAGGAGGGGCTACCGATGATCCTGAAGGTTTGCTGGTATTGGAGGAGGTCAAACAGCGGGCAGGCAGCGACCCGGATATCCATGTCCTTCATTTGCCGCCCGGTGCCGATTTGGAGATAAACGCCCTGGTAAGGGGCTCCAGCCTGATCGTCCAGAATTCAGTCAAGGAGGGTTTTGGGCTTACGGTATCCGAGGCCATGTGGAAGGCCAAGCCTGTCATCAGCCGGCCGGTGGGGGGCATCACCCAGCAGGTGGTGCAGGACGTGACCGGCCTGCTGGTCCATTCCACCGAAGGGCTGGCCTTCGCCATCCGTTCTCTGCTGGCCAACCCGGAAAAAGCTGCCCAGCTGGGAAAGAACGCCCGCCAGTTCGTCAGGCATAATTTTTTGATTACCCGCCATCTGCGGCGCTATCTGCTGGTGCTGCTGGCGCTAAGGAATCCGGGCAGCCAGGTGATAAACCTATGATATTTGTGATGCTGGATTACGATGGCACGCTAGCACCAATAGTTTCCGATCCGGCCCGGGCCCGGCTGGACAGGGAAATGCTGGCGGTGCTTAAGCAGCTGGCCGCGCGTGATGATCTGATGGTGGCAGTTATAAGCGGGCGGGCGCTGGCCGATCTTAAGCGCAAAGTACGGCTTGATTCCATATATTATGCCGGATGCCACGGAATGGAGATGGAAGGGCCGGGGTGGTCATATGTTCACCCGAAAATGGAAATGATTTCTGTAAAAATCTGTCACTTGGAGAATTATCTGCGTGGTATTCTGGGGAGAGTAAGAGGTTCCATTATTGAAAATAAGCGATATGCTTTAACCGTCCATTACCGTAAAGTTGCTGCCAGGGATCGCCGGAAGGTTGAAGAGGTCGCTCGGCAGGCAGAGAAGAGTTTCAGTAAATGGTTGAAAATGGAGCCGGGCCGGATGAGCTTTGAATATAAACCGACCGTTAACTGGAATAAAGGAAAATCAGTGGAAATACTCTTGCGGTTGCACCGAGCTAACAATCCTTACCCTATTTACATCGGTGATGACTTAACCGATGAATCGGCATTCAAGCGCATGTTACACAAGGGTTTAGGTATTTTAGTGAATAACAATGAACGTCCGTATCAAACCTCCGCCGTTATAAGAATACGTTCAGTTCGGCATGTAAGACAATTCCTGCAATATTTAGCCTATACAGTTTAGGGATAAATAATGAGCGATTTTTTAATGCGGCACAAGTTTTTTGATTGATATATCGGAAAAATTAACGTTTTTCCTTGCATTTTCCCCGTTATTTTGCTATAATCTTCCCATTGGATAACTCGTTATCCGTGCCCAACATATAATTTTGCTTGAAAGACAGCAAGATCACAATTTATAAAAAGCAGAAGCCAGCCGCGCCAGGATCGAACTCCTGGCAAGCTTCTCACCGGGCGGCGCATCTAAATGCTGCCAGTTCTGGTCAAAGTGCAGAGGGCGTTCATTTTCGGCCCTTCCTTAAAGTAAAGCGGGTGGCATAGTTTTTTGCCGCCAGCTTTTTTCTTTTTTACCGCCAGGACTGCCACCAAGACACCAATTTTTCATTCGTTAACTTTTATTTAGTTTGTCTTTGTCTCTGTGGCAAATGTATAACCATAAACCCATAACGGAGGGATCACCTATCAGCAAGGATTATCGGGTAAACAACAAGATTCGGGTCCCGGAGGTCAGGGTGGTGGGACCCGACGGCCAGCAGATAGGAGTGCTGCCGATCGCCGAGGCCCTGCGTCAGGCCGAGGACAAGGGGCTGGACCTGGTGGAGATAGTGCCCGAGGCCAAACCTCCGGTCTGCAAGATAATAGATTTCGGGAAATTCCTTTACCACGAGGAGAAGAACAAGAAGGAGGCCCGGAAAAAGCAGCACGAAGTCAAGGTCAAGGAGATCAGGCTGGGGCCCAAGATAGGCGAACACGATTACCTGGTAAAATTCAACCAGGCCAAGAATTTTTTGGCCCACAAGGACAAGGTCCGGGTCTCGATGCGTTTTAGGGGCCGGGAGATGGCCCACATCGACATCGGCCGGCGGGTGATAGACCGCTTCATGTTGGAGATCACCGATGTGGCCCTGATCGAACAGCAGCCCAAGCTGGAGGGAAACACCATGGTGGCCCTGCTTTCGCCCAAGAGCACCGCCTAACCGGGGTCTCTACAAACTTTACCACAGAATCACGGAACTGAGGAAACACCGAAAAATAATAGGATATAATACCGGGCAAAAGTATTTTCAGTGTTTTCCTCCGAAACTTCAGTGTTTCCGTGGTAGGGATCCATTGCGGAAGTATGGCCTGTCTGATGCCCGGCCGGGATGTTCTTTTTTCCCAAAATATAAATAATAAAAAAAATATAAAACACCAAAGGAGTGACCATGCCAAAGGTAAAGACCAGCCGGGCGGCGGCCAAAAGAATGAGGGCCACCAGCAAGGGCAAGATCAAACGCAACAAGGCCTGCAAGAGCCACAAGCTGACCACCAAGACCCGCAAACGCAAGCGCAACCTGCGCCAGGGAGGCCTGGTGGACAGCGCCAATTCCAAGCGGATCAAGCGGCTGATGCCCAACGGGTAAAACCGGGACTTTCCCGCAAAACACACTAAAATACGCGAAAAACAAATATTATACTGTGAATCGGTTACGAAATTACGATAAGTTTCACATGAACCAGATCAAAATGTTGTTAGCGGATTTTTCGCGATTTTTCGCGGGCAGAAAAAGCAACAAAGAAAACAGATTACATAGATCATCAGAAAGGATAGGTAAGAGACCATGTCCAGAGTCACCACCGCCGCTGCCACCCGGCAAAAAAAGAACAAGATCTTCAAGAAGGCCAAGGGCTTTTGGGGAGGCCGGCACCGCTTATACCGCATAGCCAAGGAAGCCGTGATGCGGGCCGGGCAGTTCGCCTACCGCGACCGCCACAACAAGAAGCGCGACTTCCGCAGCCTGTGGATCATCCGGGTCAACGCGGCCTGCCGGCTGAACGGGATCAGCTACAACGCCTTCATCAACGGCCTGAAGAAAAACAACATCGCCCTGAACCGCAAGGTGCTGGCCGAGATCGCCATCGCCGACCCGGCGGCTTTTACCAAAGTAGTGGAAGCGGCGAAGAAATAAGCTGACAGGCAAGGCCTCGTGTTTAAAATGTTCGAAATGTTAGAAATGTTTGAAACGGTTTAGATGATTGACAAGCTGAACAAAATAGGCGAAGAAGCCAAAAAGCAGATAACCGAATGCTCCGCCCCGGAAAAGCTGGAAGAGCTGAGGGTGCTTTACCTGGGCCGCAAGGGACAAGTGACCGAGCTATTGAAGGCGGTATCCTCGGTGGAGCCGGCCCAGCGCCCGGCCTTCGGGGCCGCGGTCAACCGGCTCAAGGCCGAACTGACGGACCTGCTGGACCGGAGGAAGCAAAGCCTGGAATCGCAGTCCCAAAACACTGCCCGGCAGAAGGAAGCCCTGGACGTAAGCCTGCCCGGGCGCCGGCCGCTGCTGGGGCACAAGCATCCCCTGCACCAGATAATGACGGAGATCACCGGGATCTTCCACGGCCTGGGGTTCACCGTGGCCGAGGGCCCGGAGGTGGAGACCGAGTTCAACAATTTTGACGCGCTGAACACGCCGCCCGACCATCCGGCCCGCAATTACCAGGACACATTTTATCTCAAACAGGGCGGGCTACTGCTGCGGACTCACACTTCCCCGGTGCAGATCCGGACCATGATGTCCCGGCAGCCCCCGGTCAGGATCATCGCCCCGGGCCGCTGCTACCGCCGCGACGCCATTGACGCCTCGCACCTGCCGGTGTTCCATCAAATCGAGGGGCTGTACGTGGACAAGAACGTCTCGCTGGCCGACCTCAAGGCCACCATCGCTTATTTCGCCCGGGCCCTGCTGGGCCCCAAGATGAAGATCCGCTTCCGGCCGCATTTCTTTCCCTTCACCGAGCCCAGCGTGGAATACGATTTTTCCTGCGTGTTCTGTAATGGCGGAGGCTGCCGGGTCTGCAAGCAGTCGGGCTGGCTGGAGATCTCCGGGGCCGGAATGGTGGACCCCAACGTCTTCAGGAACGTGGGCTATGATCCAGAGGTCTACTCCGGTTTCGCCTGGGGCCTGGGAGTGGAAAGGGTGGCCATGCTGAAATACGGCATCAACGACATCCGCCATTTTTATTCGGGCGATATCAGGTTCCTGGAACAATTCTAAATAGCGCCGGAAACGGTCCGGACAAAACAAAGAAAAGAAAGTTTAATGAAACCAATACATATCGGGGATCTAGTCGTTTCGCTGCCGCTGGTCCAGGGAGGGATGGGGGTGGGGATCTCCCTGTCCGGCCTGGCGGCGGCGGTGGCCAACGAAGGCGGGGTGGGCACAATTGCCACGGCCGGCATCGGAATGTTCGAGCCCGACTTCGCGAACAATTATCTGGAGGCCAACATCCGGGCCTTGAAAAAGGAGATCCGCAAGGCCCGGACCATGACCAAGGGCGTGCTGGGGGTCAACATCATGGTGGCCCTATCCAACTACGCCGACCTGGCCAAGGCCGCAGTCGAAGAAGAAATAGACATCATCTTCTCCGGGGCCGGGCTGCCCTTTGACCTGCCGAAATTTCTGACCCCTGATTCCAAGACCAAACTGGTGCCCATCGTTTCCTCGGGCCGGGCGGCGGCCATCATCGCCAAGAAATGGCTGGACAGATACAATTATCAGCCGGATGCGATAGTGGTAGAAGGCCCCCTGGCCGGAGGGCATCTGGGATTCAAGATCGAACACCTGGATGACCCCAATTATTCCCTGAAAAAGCTGATCCCCGAAGTGATCGAGGCCCTGAAACCTTTCGTGGAAAAATACCAAAATCCGATCCCGGTGATCGCCGGAGGCGGAATTTATACCGGGCAGGACATCCGGGAGATCATGGAACTGGGGGCCGACGGGGCGCAGATGGGCACCCGGTTCGTGACTACCGATGAATGCGACGCCTCGGACGCTTTCAAGCAGGCCTATCTGGATTCCAAGAAAGAGGACGTGGTGATAATCAAAAGCCCGGTAGGAATGCCGGGCCGGGCCATCCGCAACCAGTTCCTTGACGACGTCATCAAGGGAGAGAAGAAGCCCTTCAAATGCCCCCACCAGTGCATCATCACCTGCGATTTCAAAAACACCCCTTACTGCATCGCCCTGGCGCTGATCAACGCCCAGCAGGGCCTGATGAAAGACGGTTTTGCCTTTGCCGGAGCCAATGCCTTCCGGAACAACTGCATCATCTCGGTGAAGGAGACCATTCAAGCCCTCGTCAAAGAATTCGGCGAAAGCATCGGCCAGGCGGCAGGAAGTAAAACTTCGGAAACACCGGCGGCCTAATACGCAGCACCGCATCATGAAAATCTCATATAACTGGCTTAAGGAATTCATAGACTTCAACTGGTCCGTCAAGGAACTGGCCGGCAAGCTGACCTTTGCCGGAATCGAGATCGAAGGGATCGAGGATCTTCCCTCCGGGGATTTCCAGCTGGACCTGGAGATCACACCCAACCGGCCCGACTGTCTTTCGTTCCTGGGCCTGGCCCGGGAGATACGGGCTTTGAACGGCGGCAGCATAAAGGTTCCTCCGACCCAAGTCTCCGAGGCCGGCGCCGACGTGAACTCCCTGGCAAAGGTCGAAGTGGAGGACCAGCAGGGCTGTCCTCGCTATCTGGCCCGAGTGGTTACCGGGGTCAACGTGGCCGAGTCGCCGGACTGGCTGAAGAAGAAGATAGAAAGCATAGGCCTGCGGCCCAGCAACAACGTGGCCGACATCACCAACCTGGCGCTTTACGAATTCGGGCATCCCCTGCACGCCTTCGACCTGGACAAGTTGTCCGGGCATAAAATCGTAGTCCGCCGGGCCAAACAGAGCGAACTTATGGTCACCTTGGACGGCGCCGAACGCAAGCTCACGCCAGAATACCTGGTCATCGCCGACGCCCAAAAGCCTGCGGCCATTGCCGGCATCATGGGCGGGCTGGAGAGCGAGATCTCATCGGCCACCAAAAACGTCTTGCTGGAAAGCGCCTACTTTGATCCGCCGCTGATCCGCCGGGGCAGCAAGAACCTGGGCTTAAAGAGCGACGCCTCCTACCGTTTTGAACGGGGGGCCGATCCCAATATCTTAGAGCAGGCGGTCAACCGGGCGGCCCGGCTGATCTCAGAAATTGCCGGCGGACAAATTGCCAAAGGCATCATAGACGTCTCGGCCAAAAAATTTCCGGCCGGCTGGGAACTGGAACTGAGGCCGGAGAAGACCTGCCAGCTGCTGGGGACCGGGATCAAGCCTGAAAAAATGGTGGAGATACTCAACGCCTTGGAACTGAAGGCCTCTATCTCCGGAAACGTGATAAAAGTGCAGGTTCCCAGCTTCCGGGCCGATCTTACCCGCGAAGCCGACCTAATAGAGGAAATTGGCCGGATATACGGTTACGACAATCTGCCGGACGAGGGGATAAAGCCCTGGCCGGTTCCCGGCCTGCGCCGGCCAAAGGAAGCGGCCGTGGAAAAGATAGTGGAGGCCATGGTCTCCTTGGGTTTTTGCCAGCACTACGGCCTGCCTTTGATGGACCCGGCTTATTATGCCAAGCTGGGAATGGCGCAGGACGGAGGGAACATGGTGGAGCTGGACAACTCCCTTTCATCTGACCTTTCGGCGCTGCGTCCCATGCTGCTGCCGGGGCTTTTGGAAGCGGGGCAAAGGAACCTGAACAACGGGCTGAACACCTTAAGATTGTTTGAATGCGGTCTGGCCTTTGCTCCCGGCAAACAGGCCCCTGTCGAATCCCTGAAACTGGGGATGTTGGCCTGCGGGGAAAGTGAAAACCGGAGCTGGGATCGGAAGCCCGAGCTCTTCGATTTCTTCGACCTTAAGGGGGCGCTGGAAAACCTTTTTGCGGCCCTCAAGATCAAAGGCATATCCTATTCCCCGGACTTTAAATCTCCCAAACCCTTCCTGCATCCCGGCCGCTCGGTGGAACTGTTGTTGGACGGGGCGGTCATCGGCTGGGCCGGAGAGCTGGATGCCGCCGTTCTTAAGACACTGGACATCAAGGAAAAACTTTACTGTTCCGAGATGGACCTGGAACAAATAATGAAGCTGATGGAAAGGGCGGTCGCCCAGTTTTCTGAAATTCCAAAATACCCCGCGGTCAAGCGAGACCTGGCCATCATGGTTCCGCAGCAGATCAGCAGCCGGGATATTCTGAATGTCATCACCGAAACCGGCGGGGCCACCCTGGAACGGGCCGAATTGTTTGACCTGTATTCCGGCGGCCAGATAGAAAAAGGCCAAAAGAGCCTGGCCTTCTCGCTTGCTTATCGCCATCCCGAGCGGACCCTGACCGACGCCGAGGTCAACCAGGTTCACCAGGAGATAGTCGAAGAGCTCAAGGAAAAATTCGGCGCCGAGATCCGGTGATTTTCACGGACTGCCGGTGGTTTCGATGCTTCAACGGAGTTTATCCTGAGCGATGCCGAAGGGTTCAGCATAAGTACGCCCCGCCGTCGGCTGAGTGGCCGGCATTTCGATACGTTTACACTACTCAATGTCCGGCTGTATCGAAGCCAGGCGGGGCACTCAGCCACCGGCTACTCAGCGGTTCAGATATTCAGTATTTCCGTGCCGGCACGCTTTAGCGTTACGGCGCGCAAACATGGTAATATTACTTCGTCTCCATTCTGAAAATTTCCCAACAGGTTTTTAATATATAATTCAAAAGCGAGGACATCAATATGAGTGGAGATCCCCTGGCGATATTGGAGGAACGGATAAACCGGGCGGTGGACAAGATGGCCGAATTGAAGAACCAGAAGGAAAAACTGGAAAAGGACAACCAGGATCTTAAGGCCAAGATAGACCTGCTGACCGGGAAACTTAAAGCCATTGAGAACGAAAAAAAACAGCAGACCAATTTGGAGGATGAAAACCAAAAACTACAGCAGTCCCAGGAGGAGGCCAAAAAACGGCTTTCGGAGATCATTGACAAGCTGGAAAAACTCAAGGACTAGTTAAAAAACAAGGACCAGAAACCGCAGGGACTAAAAAAGAAAACCAAAATATAGGGCGACATGACCATATCCAAAAACGGGATAAAAGTGAAGATCTTTGGCACCGAATACCGCATCAAGGGCGACGCCAATGCCGATTACATCCGCCAGGTGGCCGGATTGGTGGACGAACGGATGCGCCAGATAGCCGAGGCTTCGATGACCGGCTCGGTGGCCAAGATCGCCATTTTGGCGGCCGTCAATATAGCCGACGAGCTTTTAAAAGAGCGCCTGACCAGGGAATCGGCCATGGACAAGCTGTCGGAACGCCTGAAGCAGGCAGAGGAAAACGGGCAGGAATAATTTTTTCCTTCCCTCTTGCATTTTAAGCTTTGGGGTGTTATATTTGTCGGAGCGGAGGAAGAAACGCCTCCCGGTTTTGGTATTTCATCAGTTCTTTTATTTCCCTGCGGTGTCCGTATCGATCGGATTATTTTTGAGCCAACACCTGTTCACTTAGGGCCTAAACCTTCGGGCGCGGTGTGCATGCCTCCCTTAATTGGGGGGAAGCCTTAACCGTCTGAGGCGGCGCCATTTTTTGAATAGGTTCAAAATGTCCTTTCGACCGGCACAGGCGGGGAATTTTTTATTCCCGGGCACAAAACAGACGGGGACCAACCACTGAAACACGGAAATTTCAAAACCACGGAATTTAAAACATTACGGATATTAGATGCCCGGATTCGCTGATTCATTCAGTGGTTCCGTGTCTGCACGTGGTAAAAAGATCCTTAAAGTCTCAACAAAAAATCATTGCCAAGTTATTTGACAAACCCGGATCCGGAACGGGTCCGGGCAAAATGAAAAGGAAAGGAAAAAATGCTGACAGCACTTTGGATAGCGATACCGCTGGTATGTCTGGGACTGGGTTTCTTTTTCGGATACCTGCTGCACAAGAAAATGGGGGAAGCCAGGCTCGGCGACGCCCAGAAGCTGGCCGAGAAGATGATCAACGAGGCCCAGCGGGAGGCGGCCACTTACAAGAAGGAAGTCCAGGTCCAGGCCAAGGAAGAATGGTACAAGCTCAAGAACAACTTTGAAAAAGAGACCCTGAGCAGGCGCCACGAGCTGAAGGATACCGAGAACCGGATACTGGAAAAGGAAAAGCAGAACGACCGCAAGGTGGACATCATTAGCCGCAAGGAGCGGGAGGTGGAGGTGCGGGAGCGGGAGTTGGTGGCCAAGGAGCGGGTGATCCGGGCCAAGGACGAGCGGCTGACCACCATGATCGACGAGCAGAACTCCAAGCTGGAGCAGATCGCCGGCCTGACCCAGGAAGAGGCCAAGAAGCAGCTGATGCAGAACCTGGAGGCCCAGGCCCGGCACGAGGCGGCCCAGCTGATCAAGACCATCCGGGACGAGGCCCGGGACAGCGCCGAGAAGGAGGCCAAGCAGATAATCGGGCTGGCCATCCAGCGCTATGCCGGCGAGCACACCGCCGAGACCACGGTCAGCGTGGTGCCCCTGGCCTCGGACGAGATGAAGGGTCGGATCATCGGCCGGGAAGGCCGCAACATCAGGGCCTTTGAGGCCGCCACCGGGGTGGAAGTGCTGATCGACGACACGCCGGAGGCCATCGTGATCTCGGGTTTTGACCCGGTGCGCCGGGAAATAGCCCGGCTGGGCATGGAGCGCCTGATCTCCGACGGCCGGATCCAGCCGGCCCGGATCGAGGAAGTGATCGAGAAGGCCAAGCAGGAAGTGGATCGCAGCATCCGGGAGGCCGGCGAGGGCCTGGCTTTGGAAGTGGGCGTGGCCGGGCTGCACTCCGAGCTGCTGGTGCTTTTGGGCCGCTTAAAATACCGCACCAGCTACGGGCAGAACGTATTGCAGCATTCTAAGGAAGTGGCCTTTTTGGCCAGCGTGATGGCCGGGGAGCTGGAGCTGGACCAGTCCATAGCCAAACGTTGCGGGCTGCTGCATGATATCGGCAAGGCGGTGGACCACAATATAGAAGGCACCCACACCCAGATCGGGATGGATTTGGCCAAGCGCTACGGCGAATCGGCCCTGATCATCAATTCCATCGGGGCCCATCACGAGGATATCGAGGCCACCTCGCTGTACTCGGTGCTGATCGCGGCGGCCGACTCCATCTCCGGAGCCAGGCCCGGGGCCCGGCGGGAATCGCTGGAGGCCTACGTCAAACGGCTGGAGAAATTAGAGGAATTAGCCTATTCCTTCAAGGGCGTCAGCAAGGCCTACGCCATCCAGGCCGGGCGCGAAGTGCGGATCATGGTTATCCCCGAGGACGTCAACGATTCCCGGGTCACCGAGATGGCCGGAGAGATCGCCCACAAGATAGAGCAGTCGCTGCAGTATCCGGGGCAGATTAAGGTCACCGTCATTCGCGAGACCCGCGGGGTGGGGTACGCCAAATAACAGGGAACAGATTTTAGGGACTGGATGACAGGGGAATACTGTAGTGATACGGTGGGTATGCAATCGTTTGGTCCATCGTATACCTATTGTTTCCCCATTGCATAACAATTGTGCCAAGTTATGAAAGTATTGTTTATCGGGGACGTCATCGGAAGCCCGGGGCGGAGCGCGGTCAAGCACATTCTGCCGGAGATCGTCCGGGAGCACGGGGTGGACTTCGTGATCGCCAACGGCGAGAACTCCGCGGCCGGCTTCGGGCTGACTATCGCGGTGGCCAAGGAACTCCTTGCCCTGGGGATAGACGCGCTGACCACCGGCAATCACCTGTGGGACAAGAAAGAGATAATGCCGCTGCTGTCCAGCGAGAAGCGGATCTTGCGGCCGGCCAACTATCCCGACCAAGCGGTGGGTTTTCCCTGGGGCGTTTATAAGGCAAAGAACGGCGCCCGGGTGGGCGTGCTCAATCTTTTGGGCCGGGTGTTTCTGTCCACCACGGATTGCCCCTTTAAGGTGGCCGACAAAGCGTTGAAAGAGATTAAAAAGGAAACAGATATCATCATCGTGGACATGCACGCCGAGACCACCTCCGAGAAGATCGCCATGGGCTGGTACCTGGACGGCCGGGTCTCGGCGGTGATCGGCACCCATACCCACGTGATGACCGCCGATGAGCGGGTACTGCCTTATGGCACGGCCTACATCACCGACGCCGGGATGTGCGGGGGATTCGACGGCGTGATAGGGATGGAGAAGGAAGGGATCATCAAGCGGTTTTTGGACCAGATGCCGGCCAAGTTCGCTCCGGCCGAGGGGGATGTGAGGTTCAACGGGGTGGTCACTGAGATAGACGAGAAAGCGGGACGTGCCCGCAGTATTGTAAGAATTCAAGTATCTTAAAACGGCAATAGTGCCCCAACGTTAAAAATGATTATAGTGGTCCCGGTTGCTTATAAGGTTAACATGATAATAAGTGCAAGCAGAAGAACTGATATACCAGCCTTCTATTCAGATTGGTTGATAAATAGACTCAATGAACGTTACGTTTTTGTTCGTAATCCATTCAATAACCATCAAATAAGTAAAATTGATTTAACACCCAATTTGATTGATGGCCTTGTTTTTTGGACAAAAAACCCTACGTCACTTATGAAAAGGCTAGATGAAATCAAGGATTATAAATATTATTTTCAATTTACGGTTACGCCTTATTCAAAGGAATTGGAACCAAAGATACCAAGTAAAGAAATAATAGTTCAAATATTTAGAGACCTTTCGCTTAAAATCGGGTCAGATTTTGTTATTTGGCGCTACGATCCTATCCTGCTCTCAAAGAAATACGATATAAAATTTCATCTTGACGCATTTAATGATATTGCTTCAAAATTAAGCGGTTATACAAAACGCTGTGTAATAAGTTTTCTGGATGATTACTTGAAAGTAATGCGACGGATGAAAGATTATAAAGTACAAAAACCAAATGGTCCAGAAAGGGATGAAATAGCTTCGAAGTTTTCAGCCATTGCTGCGAAATATAATATAACTATGGTTACCTGTGCTGAAGAAATGGATTTATCAAATTACGGTATTCACCATGGTCGTTGCATTGACGACAAATTGATTTCAGAACTTACGAAAAACAATATTACTGTTGGCAAGGATAAAACACAAAGAAAAGAGTGTGGCTGCGTTGCAAGTGTTGATATCGGAGCATATAACACATGTCTAAATGGCTGTTTATATTGTTATGCAAATCTTAACGCAAAAATTATTATTAATAATTATCAGAGACACAACCCAAAATCCCCATTAATCATTGGTGAAGTAAAACCAGAAGATAAAATCGTTTTAAGAAAACCAATGGCATGTTTTGATGAACAAAGGTTATTAGACATTTAGCAGTAAGATATTAAGGGTCTTCTCCAATGAGTGTGGGTGATTTTAGGTGATTTTGGGCTACTTACAGGGGAGGAAGCGTGCAGGTCAGTACCTTCAACCGTAAGTATTCCTCGTCTCTCAAACCATACGCCCTGCGCTGAATAACCCTGAT
>JACQXR010000105.1 GCA_016208585.1 candidate division TA06 bacterium
AAGATCAGGGTTATTCAGCGCAGGGCGTATGGTTTGAGAGACGAGGAATACTTACGGTTGAAGGTACTGACCTGCACGCTTCCTCCCCTGTAAGTAGCCCAAAATCACCTAAAATCACCCACACTCATTGGAGAAGACCCGTCCAACTTAAGCTCCGAGACCAGGTACTTTTTCTCGGCCTCGTCCGGATTGACGAACAGCTGGATGGGACACACCTCTCCTTGACCGGGGCAAATTTTTAGATCGTTTAACTGATACCCTTTATGCAATTATTTCTCTCCTGTCCTGTATAAATTTCTTCGGAACCGGGATAAATATTGTGGCCGGCCTCAGTCGAATTTAACCGAAACTAGTTTGGAAATCCCGGGCTGTTCCATGGTCACTCCGTAAAGCCGGTCGGCCGCTTCCATGGTCCGCTTGTTGTGGGTGATCACCATGAACTGGGTGCCGGCGGAAAAATCCTTGAGCATGGTGCAGAACCGCTGGATGTTGGCGTCATCCAGGGGCGCGTCGATCTCGTCCAGCACGCAGAAGGGGGCCGGTTTCACCAGGTAGATGCCGAACAGCAGGGCGGTGGCGGTCAGGGTCTTTTCCCCGCCCGAGAGCAGGGTGATGGACTTCATGCTCTTGCCTTCGGGAGTGGCCAGGATCTCGAGCTCGGCCTCCAGCGGGTCCTCGCTGCCGGAAAGCCTGATCTCGGCCTCGCCCCCGATGAACAGCCGCTGGAATATCTGAACGAAGCCTTTCTTGATCCCCTCCAGGGTTTCCGTGAACATGGCCCGGGCGGTCTCGTCGATCTTGGCGATGGAGACCAGCAGGTCCTGCTTGGCCGTTAAAAGGTCTTCCCGCTGCTTGGACAAAAATCCGTAGCGTTCTTCCTCGGCATTCAGCTCCTCAAAGGCCGCAAAATTGATCGGCCCCAGTTTTTTAAGCTTTAATTTCAGATCGTCGGTCCGGGTGCGGGAGGCGTTTTCATCGAATTCCTCGGGCTGGGGCAGCCCGGCCAGTCCGGTCTGATATTCAGCCTGCATCCTCTGGGCCAGGTTGTCGTATTCATTGTTCAGCGATCCCAGCTCGATCTGGGACCGGGAAAGCTGCTGCTGCAGGTCTTCATGTTCCCGCCGCACCTTGTGCATTGACTCTTCGGCGCTCTTCAGTTCGGCCAGTGATTTTTGGCTTTGTTTCTGGAATTCCTCCCTTTGGGACATGGCGGACTTGCGCAGGGCGGATTGTTTCTCCAACTCCACATTTAAAGATTCCGCCTCCTGCTGCAACTGGGCCATGCTGCCGAAGCTGCTTTCATCCTCGGCCCTTAAGGCCTGGATCCGCTCCAGCGACTCGTTTTTGCGGCGCTCGGTCTCCTCCAATTCCCGCTTGATCCCTTCGATCCTGGCGTTCTGTTCCGAAAGCTCCAGTTTCAGCGCGTTGACCCCGGACGCCTTCCGGTTCCGTTCCTGTTCCAGCGTCTGAACCTCCTGCTCTCGCATGGCCAGTAACTGGCTCTCGTCCCGGTTATTTTCGCTGGATTCCAGAAAACCTTCCTGCAAGGCCTTCAATTCCAGGCCCAGCTGGTCACTCCCGGCCAGGGCCGCCTCCAGCAGGCCGGAGACTTCTCCGACCCTCTGCCGGCCCCGCTCCTCATCGGCGGCCAGACCGGCCTGCTGCCGTTCCGAATCCAAAAGCATCTTCTGATGCCTCTCGGCCTCTTTGTCCACTTCTTCGGACCGCTTGGCCAGGTCGGAAGACTTGACCCGCAGGGATTGGATTTGAGAGGTCTTGATCTGCAGTTCCTGCCGGGAAGCGGCGATCTCCCGTCCCAGTTGTTCTATCCGCTGGTTCCTTTCCAGCAGCCCGAATTGGCCCTGGGGCATGCCTCCGGTAAACAAGGCTCCGCTCTGGTCCATCTTTTCCCCTTCTAAGCTTACCAGGGTCAGTCCGGGGTTTTCCCGGCCCAGTGCGAAAATGTCCTCGCTGTTCTCCACCACGGCCGTCTTGTCCAGAAGCGCGGCCAGCATCGGAACATATTGGGAAGAGCATTTGATAAAGTCGGCGGCCCAGCCCCTGGTGCCTAATATCTTTACCGGCCTGGACTCGGAACCCGGGACAAAGGAAGAGGCCGGGATCAAGGTGGCCTTGCCGGCCTTGTCGTCCTTAAGCATCTGCCCGGCCCGCTTCATGGCCTGGAGATTGGGAACTGCCAGCCACTGCAGTTTTTCGCCCAGGGCGGCTTCGATGGCCTGCTGGTAACCCGGCTCGACCTGGATCATTTCGGCTAGGGGAAATATCTCAGTTCCCAGTTCGCCTTTTTTCGCCAGCAGGTGCTGGGCGCCCTGGCCGTAGCCTTCGTAACGTTTATTGAGCCCGGCCAGCAGCTCCTGTTCTTTTTCTAAACCAGAAAGGTAAGAGCCGTTCTGGGCCAGCTGGTTGTTCAGAAGCAGCAACTCGTCCTGGGCTTCCTTGGATTTGATCCGCAGGCGGGTTCTTTCTTCGGCCAGCACTTCCAAAGCCTTGCGTTCCACCGCCACCTGTTCCAAAAGCCCGGAAAGTTTTTGAACCCTCTGTTCTATCTCCTGCAGCAGGGCCTGCCGTTCGGCCGCAAGCCTGGCCGATTCCTTGATGGAAGTTTCCTGGCGGTTCAGTAAAATTGCTATCTGCTCCTTGCCCTCGGATTCCTTTTTCAGCGCCTCCATCAGTTCGTGGCGGGCTTCACCCAGGGCCAGCTTGGCCGAGGTCAGGCTCGACTCCAGCCGCAACAGTTCGGCCTCCCGATGCTTGACCTGTTCGGTCATGGAGGCCAAAGAGGCGGAGGCCTGTTCCTGAGAATTTTGATGACCCTTGGATTGGGCCTCCAGTCCGTTAATGGCCGCCAGCAGGCCCTTGATCTCGCCCTCCCGGCGCTGCATGGCCTGCTCCAGCCCGGAGCGTCTTTCCCGGATCACCGCCAGCCGGTTCTCCATTTTCTGGATCTCTTCCGAGACTATCCCGATCCGGGTCTGGACCCCGGCTATCTGCTCCTCGTTACCCTCCAGGCACTCCCGGGCCCGGCTAATGGAATTTTCCTGTTCGTCGAGCTGCTGCTGCATTTCGCCCCGCCGCTGCTGCAGTACCTTGATCTGGGAAGTAAGTTTTTCCTGTTCCCGGGTCAGTCGCAGATTGTCCCAGGCCGCCAGCTTCAGATCCAGTTCCTTCAATTCCTGCAGAAAGCGGTCGTAGACCTTGGCCTTGCTGGACTGGCGCTTAAGCGAACGGAGTTTTTTCTCCACCTCCTCCACTATATCCTGGAGGCGAAGCAGATCCTCGTTGGTGGATTCCAGGCGCCGTTCGGCCGTCTTTTTCTGCTGGCGGTATTTGGCCACCCCGGCCGCCTCTTCAAACAGACTGCGGCGGATGGAGCGGTCCTCGGACAGGATGGTCTCGATCATCCTGGGCTCGATCATCGAATAGCTGTCGGCCCCCAGCCCGGTGTTCAAAAACAGATCGGTGATGTCCTTAAGCCGGCAGGCGCGGTTGTTCAATAGATATTCGCTTTCGCCGGAGCGGAACAGCCGCCTGGTCACCGAGACCTCGTTGTACTCCACCGCCAGCTGCCCGTCCTCGTTGGAGAAGATCAGGCTGACCTCGGCCAGGGAAAGGGGCTTCTCGCCCTTGGTCCCGTTGAAGATGACGTCCTCCATCTTTTCCGAACGCAGGGTCTTGGCGCTTTGCTCGCCCAGGCACCAGCGGATGGCGTCCACCACATTGGTCTTGCCGCAGCCGTTGGGCCCTACTATGGCGGTAACCCCCGACCCCGCTTCTATCGAGATCTTCTGGGGGAATGATTTAAACCCGAATATTTCTAAGCGTGAAAGATACATTTTATTACCCAGTAATTTATTAAACCTGTCTGTTGGACATAATTTATGTCCCTACGATGTAAGTTTACCAAATAACGGTTAATACCGTCAATACAAATATTAAGAGAACAATAAAAAACCAGCCCGCTACAAAAAGACGGACTGGTTTTAAAGGGAGTATTCGCGAGCGATTTAGAAACTTTCTACCCCGGCCACCAGTTGGTAGGCATAATGGAAGGTCACCTTTATGCTGTTCCCGGCCGCAGTCACGCTGTCTACCCTGATTTTAACATAATATCCGCCGGCCACATAGAACTGGTATACCGTTCCGGTTTCTCCCACCGTCACAACGGCGCCATGGGAAGTTGTCAAGAATGGCACCGAGGTGCTGGCAGCCCAGCCGCCCGGTAAAATTTGAATATAATTTTCCTTGCCGTCCGTCCCCCAGAAGTTGCTCATTGGGATGGCGGTGTTGGTCTGGGGGATCTGCAGCGAACACTGGGTGGCGTTGAGCTTTTTGGCTATGATGTCGATCGCCGCTACCGGAGCGGCCATCGGGCCGACATATCTGCTATTCCAGATATGGAAAACCGTGTTGCCGGCCGAATCTATTTTGGCTCTTCTAAGATTCAGGATGTCGTCTGGCAAATCCATATACCCACAAAGAACTGAATCGTGGTCGGAAGGTGTGATCGTTATTACGGGCGGTACTTTGGTGGAGTCTATCAAAGTATCCCGCCAGATGGTGATTGGAATGCGATAAAGGGTGGGATTGATGGTCAGGGCAGTAAGATTCTGCTTCAGTTCAAGCGCCCCGTAAAGCCCGGAATCCCCGGCCAAAGTGTCAAACGGCACAAAGGCAAAAATGCTGGCATCGCCTTCGGGACGGGGCGAGCTCCGGCTCCAGTCGGTGGCCGAGCTTAATTCTCCGTCCACCATGGTGCGGACGTAAAAATAATACTTGACGCCCCGCTTAAGATTTACAGTGCTCCCGGTTAAAGCATCATATACATGAGTAACCACGGCCTCATCAACGCCGGTGAATGGACTCCCGGAAACCTGAAAATACACCAGGCTTTCGGGCAGCAGTTGGGTCAGGCCTTCAATGGAGTCGGTGGTGCTTTGATAATATTCCAAATGTCTTGACGTGCAGTAGACATAATATCCCCCGAACCCGCCCTGGGCCTCGGCATCGGAGTTGCGCACCCACTTGACGGTAACTTTTACTGTATCGGGATAAGTGGCGATTGAGCTTGGGGCAAAATTGTCGGGAAGTCCTTCCGCATACTCACTTGGCTTTTTGCTGCAGCCCGTCATCACAAAAACAACGATTAACGCAGCCATAGCCCACGGAATCAATTTACGGAACATTTTGTATCCCTCCTAAATGGTTTATTGTTTTCTATTAATTTATCTGATCAAAATCATTTTAACCGTCCTGGCATCCAGCCCGGAACTTATTCTGGCTAAATATATCCCGTTGGACAACGATGTTTTAGGCGCCCAGTGATACAGATATTCTGCAGTATCCCCGTTGGTTTTCTTCTGCCTTAAAGACATTTTGTCTATATATTGACCCAAAACATTATATATTTTCACTTCCCCGGACTGCCCAACCCCGGTTGAAAATGCCAGCATTATTTCACTTTTAAAAGGATTGGGCCAGGCTGTTGCAAAACCTGATTCCAGACGATAAAATACCGCCTCGCTCCAGGAACTGATGTTATTAAGGCTGTCAATGGCCCTTACCTGATAATACCCCGCCCCATCCGGCTGCCGGAGCAGTTTGTGGACCGGCGAGGGCGAAGAGATGATCTGGGTCGATTTTGCCGGATCCGGATGACAGACCTTAATGTCATCAATATAAACCCAGCCCGATGAAAACGGTTTCCAGTTTAATCTGATCCTGGATAGGGATGTTTTTACTTTGGCTGAGCAGTATTTTAGTTCCCCGGGACCGTAAAAATTCCAGACCCCCAAGGTGTCCCAACCCAGCAAAGTATCCGGACTTGATTCCAAAACCAATGATCCCCAAAGTCCTTCCGCGGTTAACCCTATGTTGCCCGTGGAATCGCACTGGAACGCATCCCTGATGGTCATCTGACCGCCGATGGAATAATAAGCGGTGTCACCGGCGCCCCTGGAAACGATGGCAAATCCCGTTTTAATCCAATTGGCAGAGTCGGCGCTCCCGCTTTGATCCAGAAAATCAGTCACCAGGCCTTGGCTATGCCTTATCTGGTATGTTTCAATCCCCGAAGGTTCGTACCCAGGATCCCAGGACAGCTTCCAAACTCCTTCAGATTCCTTATCCAGACTTATTTGTTGGGGAACCGGCGCGGTTGAGTCTTGTTGAAATATCAACTGGTATAGTATTTTATCCCACCCGGAAAGGCCGGACCATTTCAAATTACGATATGCTTCTATGCCGCTCTCAAAATTATATTTTCCGTTTGGGTACCAAGCGGCCAGGCCATTAGCTTTTTGGTAGTCATCCCCGGCAATGAATTGGGCCAGCACGCTGTTTTTAAACTGCCGGCTGATATCTAAAACCAAAGTTTTTTCCGGATCCGGTATCCTATTCCCTATAAAATCAAGCGCTAAAGGCAAATCGTAACTATACCATGGCAAAAAACTTAAGACCGAATCCGTGACGGCGGAGGAACAAACACAGGCTGAAACCGGCAATTGCCTTAAATGGCCGGTTATTGGCTTAAGATTTTGCGCTGCGGCCGACAAACTGTTGATGTCAACTGCGGAACAGGTCGCCTGATATCCCAAGTCGTCAAAGGTGCTGCAGGAATTGACCAGCCTGACCGCCAGGCTTTCGGCCGGAGTATTCCCGTCTATGTCCTTCCAGGCCATATCGTACGGCATGCTTTCGGCCGGAAAACCGGCCTCCGAACCGACAGCATAGCGGCAAATTCCATCTAGCTCCATCAGCACTTCGGCCATTTGCATGAAACAGGCATCGAATACCACAATATCTAAAGGTTGCCCGGCCACGGAACTGATATCCGCCAGGGCTTCTCTTAACTCGCCCCCGGCTACGCTTAAATAGTCCAGCCCGTCTATTCCGATGCCTTTTGCCCTTTTGCTCCATCCGTCACCATGATCCCACAACACCAGCAGGTATTTCCGGGCGGGGTAAGTTTTTACCGCCCAAAGCCCGAAATCGGCTAAAGCTTCGGGTGACCCACTGTTGCTCTGTCCCAAACTGGCTAAGGTGCTGATTCCCTGGGGCAGGACTCTGTAGCGGAACGCCCCGGAAGGAGAGTCGAACTGAATCAGGATTTCAATCCCCGCTTTCCCTGCGATTTTTCGCAACTCTTCAATATCCGTTAATGCCTGGCTGTACAGATCATTGTCGGCTGCCATATAAAACATCATGGTCCATTGGCCGCCCAAACAAATATTCTCAAAGAGCAGAAAAAGTAGGAGGCTGAAGATAAGCTTTAAGCTCAGCCTGCGGGGCGGAATATTTTTCAGTGCCATCGCTTCTCCCTAAGCCGCCCCCGTTTCCTATAAAGCCGGGCTTTGGTTGGTTAAAAGATCAAAGCTAAAGCAATACGATGAACCGTGCTTAACGGCCCGTAATCGGCAAAGGCGTAGTCTATCTTGGTTTTAAGCATGCCGAAGCCATAATCAACTCCCATGCCGAAAGTGGGACTATAGGCATTCTTATCATAACGGGCGTCAATATCGATCCGCAGCCCGGCTCTGGCGAACAGCATTTTATTGAAGCCGTATTCCACACCCAGATTCTGCTTTTCGCTGCCGTCATTGGGGTGAACGTAGTCAAAGGCCCCGGTAAGCTTGTGGGTAGGGTTGTCTATTAAATCATAGCCCAGGCCCAGCCGATAGCTTAAAGGCAGCGGTGAAGAACTGGTCACGTATTCCAGGCTTTGGGTCTGCTGGGGGCCATCGCCATAATCGTGCCAGTTGAAAGCGTCTATCAACTGGCCGTCTTTATACTGGATATCGGTGCCAAAATTCAGCAGGGCGGCGGCTATCCGCAGGCTCTTGTAACCGGTCTTGGCCGAAATCCCCAGGTCCATGGCAAAGGCCGAGGCCTTCATGTCCCAGATCCTCTGTTGGATGACCTTGGCGGTGGCGCCGAAGGCCACTTTGTCGGTCAGGTTCCGGCCATAGCCCAGAGCAAAAGCCCAGTCCATGCAGGTAAAGAACTCTCCCGTTTCTTCGCCCCGTTCTACCGTGGTCACCGGCATTTCGCCGACATTGAGCACCGTCAGGTTCATTCCTAACGTTCCGTTACCGCCCAGCGGCAGGCAGTAGCCGATGAACTCGTGCTTGATGCCCCCCAGCCACTGGTTGTGGGTAAAGGTCATCTCCTGCTTTTTGGCCTGGGCCAGGCCGGCCGGATTCCAGTACATGGCAGTGGCATCGTCCACCACCGCCGTAAAGGCCTCGCCCATGCCCACCGCCCTGGCTCCGGCCCCTAGTTTAAGGAACTGGGCGCCCGCGGTCCCCACCTTGGAAAAGGTCACCGCCCCGGCTTGGCCGCCAATGGCCACCAGCGCCGCCAAGGCTATCAATATATTTTTTTTCATGGACACCTCCCTGTTGTTTCGTAATGTAAAATATTTTGTTTTATCAGATCCGGCGCCGGCGGCCGGATAATTCTTCAGCCGCCGGCGATTGTAGGTTTAACGGACCACCGCGAACTTGCCGACATGGGTCCCGATGCCGGGGGCATCCACGTAATACAGATAGACCCCGCTGGCCAGCTGTTGCTGGTTCATGGTCAGCATCGGATCCCACCAGCAGGTGCCGCCATCCCGGCCGGCATTGTCATCATGCTCCAGCACTTTAATCAGGTTCCCGGCCAGGGTGTAAATTTTAACGGTGCATTTTGAAGGCAGATTGGTGAATTGAAGCTTGTTGCGGTCGTTGGTGCGTTCCCAGATATTGCGGGCAATGTAGGGATTGGGTATCACCTTGATCTTTTTAAGGTCAGCTACCGAACTGGTGAACTGGTATTCCGAGGTGGTGATCACCTGGTATTCCCCTTCCACCGGAACGGTGCTGCCGGTGGTTCTTAATCTCCAGATATCCCCGTTGGCCGGTTTATTTGCACCCCAAGTCATCATACGCGTGGTGCTCGCGGGGCCGCGGTTGAAATAGAGCCTGACCCCGCAGAGGTTGATATACTGCCTGGCGAATTTTGAACTGGTCCAGCTGTTTGCCGTATCCGACACCGAAGTGTCCGAAGTAATATACATTCTTCCCTTGCGGGTTCCCGTTCCGCCCAGGTTCCATGAGCTGGAGACGCAGTCGTTCAACTTTGTAGAATCATAGGGAACCTGCACCACTATGTTCTGGGCCGAATCGACCACATGCCAGACCTGGGGCCACAAGGTGTCGCTGGGAGAAGTTCCGGTTACGGTCCAGCGGATTTCTAAGGTCCCGTTGCGGAAACCCCAGCGCATGTCGGGATTGGTTATTAGTGCGACGGATGCCGTATCGGTATAGCTGGCAGAAGGCACGATTGATTTTATCGCAAAGCCCGATTTGTTGACCAGGATGTCGTTTATTATGGTGATGTAGTTTCCAGGAGTATACTTGACGCTTTTCAGCCAACGGGCGACGCCGCGCACCGTGTCAAAAAGCATCGTGCTGGGGGTCGGCATTACCACGGTATCCCCGTCCTGATCTGTGACCAGATAGGACAGCACCGGATAGTATGCGGGGCTGCTGGAATTATCCTTGCCGGAGCTGCGGGTTACTGGTCCCCATATCTGTTTGAATGTCCCGTTCTTTACGGCCCGGGGGAGGTCTATGGTGACCGCTATTTTTTGCGACAAATTGTAGGCCTTACCGGCATAAGAAGTGACATAACCCTGGGGCGCCAGATACTCGTTGGGCTCGCTGCGGGGCACCGCCGCCGTTGCGTTCTCGGAAATGGCGGTTTCGTAATAGGCCGGCGACTTGGAGATGATGCTGTCCTTTGCGTCGTTCAGGTCGGACTGCCAGTTGATTCCGTAGGCCCTGACCGAATAATAATAGGTGAAACCGTTGATCAGGTTTTCATCCACATAGGAATACTGCAACCCGCTATTGGATCCCCGGGTATCGGTTAAAAACGCCGGGGTCTTCCAATTGAAGGTTGAGTCGGCGCCCAGGTTTATCCAGATGGGATTTAAAACAACCGACCTATAAGTGCTATCGGAAGGCACCCATTGCGCCGCTTTAAGAGTTTCCGGCCCGGTAACGATCATCCCTATCGAATCGACAACATACCGGTCATCCTTGTCCCACTGGGCCAGCAACTTCCAGGTGGAACCGTCGTCGCTCTTGTAAAGCTTATAGCCCTGGAAGATGTTAGTCAGGAAATTCGGGTCAAACTTGGCCAAGGTGCTGCTGTCCCGGGTCACTTTCTGGGCATACAGCAGGTTTTTATTTTTGGGATTAGCCTCGATTTCGGACGAATTATCCCACCCGATTATGGCCCGGTGGTGGCCCGGGGTAATGGTCAGCGCCGGAGCAGGCGGGGGCCCGGGCAGCAGCCAGTTGGCGTCGTAGATCGTCTTGGCCGATTTAGCCTTGGCCCTGAGGTCGGCGATGGCCAGGGTATCGTTGACATTCAAGTAACTATAATCGAAATTGGCGCAGATCACGGCCACGATGGTCTTGGCGGTTGAACCGGGGGCCATGTCGATGGGACCGGTGGACTCCATGAAGCGGCAGTCGCCGGGGGAGGGCTTGGGGTCAAGCCGCTTGAAATCTCCGGTGAGGTAATTGTAGCCGGCCAGCTCCTGGTACTGGGTGATGTCGTCCGGAGGATCGACGGCGATGTTGAAGGTCTTGAAGGCATAAAGGCCTATCGTATCGCCTATATCTATATGAAAATCTCCGTTCGGAGAAGTAAAACTTTTATTGGCAATGGGGCTCTCCATGAACATGAAGCCCACGCAGCCCGCGTCCCGGGTCCAGCCGACCTCGGTTTTGGAAACCTGGTACTGGTAGCCCATGTTGGTGGTGACGTCGTAATAACAGACATCGTTGGCATTCGTGCCGGCTTCGTTCCCGATGTCGCAGTCGGCGGTAGGGGCCAGGTAAACGTCAAACAGGGTATCCGGGCCGGTGTTCTTGACTTCAAACAAAAAGAATATGATGTCCTGATTGGTGGGGTAGTTCCACTGGTAAGTGGTCTGGGTCACCTCCACTTTCAGCGGGCGCCCGCCGGTGGCGTGTTTCAATAATGCGTAATCGTTATATGCAGCCCGGGTGTCCTCCACCGACATAACGCTGTCCTTGCCTCCGGTGGTCTTCAAAGGCCAGCCGGCCTCCAGCGAGGAATATATCTTTACGTCGGCCGCGCTAACGCTCTGGGGCGCTCCGCCAATCACCGCTCCGGCGGTGTATTCTCCGGTGGCGTTGTTGGGGTTGTACCCCACCGTGGTCAAAGTATCGCGGGTTTTGCCCGGCTTGGTGGACCTGACCTGGGCTCCGATCCACAATCCCCAGCCGAAGATGTAATTCATGGCCGGCGGAACGATTTGGCTGTCGGCATCAATGGCCGGGGCCGGCCAAAAAGCGTAGGCGGCGCCGCCGCCTTTAACCTGCCCCAAAACGCCGTAATTGGTTATGGCGTGGAAAAAATTATTTTTTTGCAGCGGCCTCCAGTCCCATATTTTATTGTCCTGGGGGACCGCTTCTTTGGGCCTGGCCCAAACCACGCTGGCTAAGCTGGACGCCAGGGATAAGGCAATCATAAATATCATCAACCCCCGGCCAGCCGGTTTCCCTTTGTTTAACCTCATTTAAGTTTTCCTCCTAAAAGCTGATTACCATTATTGTAAAGCGTTTGATCGGCTCCGGCATCCGTCAAGCCCTATTCAAAGACCAAAAGCCGGAACTTATTGCGGGTTAGAAGCCAAGGCTCAGGCCGACCTTGATCCGGCGCGAAGCTTCGTAGGGGAAGGAATTCAAGCCGTTCCTCTGCAACTCGTCGTGGGCCTTGACCGCGGCCAGGTAATGTTCTTCGGCGGAAACATAGTCGTCGCGGTTCAGGTCGGCCTTGGTGCTGTATAGGGGGTTGGGCTGGCCGTTGGGATAGTAACGGCTGACCGGAATGGCGTAAACATCCAGCTCTCCGGCCGCCAGCCGGCCGTTGTCCTCGGGCTGGCCGGTGGCCCCGTATACCGCAGCCACGTTCTGGTTGTTAAACAGGTTGTCGATCTCCATAAAGATGCCGGGGCTCAGGCGCCCGAACTTGAAGTCCCGGTTGATCCTCAGGTCGGTGCTAAAGGTCCAGGGCATGCGGGAGCTGTTGTTCAACTCCAGCGGCTTGAAGTCAACGTCGGTCTTGGTGTAGGGATATCCGCTCCCGGCCTTAGTGTTGATGTTGGCACTGAGCATTTCCAGCGGCCGAATCCCGAAGACCTTGGGTCCATCGCCCTTCTCCAGGCCCACCGAGAGCGAGGCCGATATATTGTGCCGCTGGTCGAATTCCAGATAATAATCCTGCTTGGGTAGCCAGTCCTCGCTTCCCTGGTTGTAGTTGGTGACGTAAACCTCCCAGACATAGGAACTGCTGCCCCGAGCTATGGACAGGACATAGGAAGCCCGGGCGGTCAGCCACCCGGTGAGCTGGGCGTCTAACTGGACCTCGACCCCCTTGACGTTGCCGTATTCGGCGTCCATATAAAGGTAATAAGAGCGGGGCAGGGCTACGACGTTGCGAATGCCCAGCAAATGATAAATGTCTTTATAGTAGGCGGTCAGATTGGCCAAAAGATTAGCCGAGAACTGGTGCTGCAGGCCCAGTTCAAACTGCGCGGTCTGCTGGGCATTCAAGTCGGGGTTGCCCAGGCTTGAAAGGTTGCCCGAAGCGGCATTTACTATGTTTGAATAAAGGTACAACAAGTCGGGCTGCTGGAAGAACTGCCCGTATGAGAAACGCAGGGCCGTCATTTCGGTGATGGGGAAGGAAATGCCCAGCCGGGGCGAAACCTTGTACTTCATGGAGGTTTTTACCCATTTGATATTCTGGAGGTCCTTGACGTCGGCCACATGTTCGGCCTGGGCGTTCAGCATGTCCAAACGGACGCCGGCATTGACCACCAGACCCTGGAATTCCATCTTATCCTGGACATAAAAACTGCCCTGGAAAGGATAATAGGTATAATTATCGGGTTGGTAGGTATAGTTGACTTCTCCGGTGGAATCGTCGTAAATGCTGGAGGAGGGGTAACCCACCGAGTGGAACTTTACGGTGTTGAACTTCACCTCCAAGCCGCTTTTTAACTGGTGGACCGCGGTTGCCTGGCTAGTGGCATCCAGCCTTCCCAGGGCATAGCGGGATTCCCGCTGCGACCAGGTGGGATAGTCGCCCACGAAGAAGAACCCGTCCACCCCGTAGGGGTTGGAATCCGCGGCTTCCTGGTGAAAGTCCCGGTATCCCTCCAGGGTGTCCCCGGTATAGAACGGGCTGGAGGGATCCTTGAACCATTCCTGGCTGTAGGGCAGCTTGAATTCGTAGTCGGAGAACCAGCCTGCGAAACCGCTGGCATTGTGCTTGCGGACGCCCATATCAGTAGTGGTATTAAAATAAGCCGCGTTGGCGGTGTAAAAAATATCCTTGGAAAGCATGTGGGTGATGGTGGTCTGGACCTGCTGGCTCTTCTGGACCCGGGAAAAGTTACCGTTTATGTTGTACTTGAAATCGGCATTGTAGTTCCGGCCGTAGAAGGAGCCGTACTGGATGCGCGACAGGAACCCGCCCACCGTGGCCTTGAACATTCTTTTGTCCATGGTCAGCTTGGCCTGGCCCGAATAGAACTCCTGTTCGGTGTGCTCGTAGGCCGCCCATTCATCGGCATACTGGCGGCGGTATATTTCGCCGGACAGGAAGAATTTGAAGTCCTTCAGCCCGTAAACCGGGCCTCCCAGGTTAGCCTCCAGCCCGTTGTAGCCGTTATAAAGCATCTGTTCCTTGGGAAATATGGCGTCGGTCCGGATCCGCATCATTCCCTCCAGCTTGGCGGTGCCGCTTTTGGTGACCACGTTCACCACGCCCGACATGGCCGAGCCGTATTCGGCGTTAAAGCCGCCGGTGATGATCATCACTTCCTGAATGGCGTTGTTGTTGAGGTTGGCCCCGCTCCGGCCGGTGACCTGGTCCTGGGTGGAAAGGCCGTCCACGAAATAGGCGATTTCATTGGACCGTCCGCCCCGGATGTGAATGCCGCTGGTGTTGCCGGACCCGCCGCCCGAGGTCTCGATGGCGCCCGACTGCCCGGCCACCACGTCCTGGTAGCTGCGGACGCCGGCCATGTTCTCGATCTCCTTGGTGGACACGGTTTTGGTGGTGCTGGTAACGTCGGCCCGGACCTGGATGATGCCTTTCTCGCCTCTGACCACCGTGCCTTCCATTTCGATGATGGTGGATTTAAGCCTGAAATTAACCGGGGTGGTTAAATCCATGATGGATTTGATGCCGGTGATGTTCTGGGTTTCGTAACCCATCATCTTGGCCTGCACCGTATAGGTGCCCACCGGCACGTTGATGATGGAGTACCGGCCGTCCAGATCGGTGTTGGCGCCCATGGCGGTGCCCAGCATGGTAATCACTGCGCCGGGCAGTGGCTCCCTGGTTTCGGCGTCTAACACCACGCCGCTGATTTTTCCGGTGGTGCCGGCCCAGGCCTGGTTTCCCATGGCCGTAAGAGCCAGCATCAGAACCAACAGTACCCTTACTGCTTTCATTTAAATTCCCTCCAGTATAAATTTATGCTAATTTTGACTGCTTAAAGTAAAACCCCCTGCTGATAATTTCACCTAAAATAATTAACTTTTAGGACTTGTTAAGGGTTTCACCTCCTTGTTAAAAATATTTTATTTATTAATTGTTTCTATTTTTTTAAGGACGTACTGCTTCACCATAGATATGATGTCTTGGGGGCCTTGCCCCGCTAAAGCCGATGAAACTCGATAACAAAACCGGCATTTTTTCCTGGTATATTAAATTAGGAGCGTCTATTATTAGTAGACATTCCTGTTTTTTTCAATCCAATATAATTAGCGTATTTCGTAGCTTGCCCCGATGTAGCGGGGTGTTTTGGTGAGAATAAAATCTACTATTGGTTCGGCTTACTTCGGCAAGCTCAGTACAAGTCACTCACCACAGAGCTTGCCCTGAATATGACCGATATTTAGGCCGGTGAAGGGTATCCGCTCTGAGTAGTAACATCCGGTACGGCCCGGCCGTTAAAAAATCCTAAAGAACAAGATTGTTTTGTTAGGGATTACACAAACACCCTTCCTCCCCGGCCCAAGGCCGGAGAGGAAGGTAAGCTGACAGCCTTTGCCCAGGCTGCCGGATCCGGGAAAGGTTTAGCGGATCACCACTAACTTCTTGGTGGCGCTGTGGCCGAAGGCCTGCAGATTATACAGGTAGACGCCGTTGGCTGTCTTGCAGCCGCTGTTGTCCTGGCCGTTCCAGGTAACGGTGTTCCTGCCGGCTTCGCCCTTGCCGTCCAGAGT
>JACQXR010000106.1 GCA_016208585.1 candidate division TA06 bacterium
ACTCTGGACGGCAAGGGCGAAGCCGGCAGGAACACCGTTACCTGGAACGGCCAGGACAACAGCGGCTGCAAGACAGCCAACGGCGTCTACCTGTATAATCTGCAGGCCTTCGGCCACAGCGCCACCAAGAAGTTAGTGGTGGTAAGATAACCATAACATTGCATTAAATAAAAGGACGCATTAGAGAAGTTGCAAAAAACCATCGACTGCAAACATTTCAACGGCTACAAGCCATGCCGGCCGGGCTGGCTGTGCTGGCACTGTAAAAAGCGCGAGCCCTGGGGCACGAAGATACTGATCATCAACTTGGACGCCTTGGGCGCGGTGCTGATGACCACGGCCCTGTTGCCGGCCATCAAGCGCCAGTACCCCAAAAGCGTCATCCACTGGGCGACCCTGCCGGCGGCCGTTCCGCTGCTGCAGAACAATCCGTATATAGACAAAATATGGCCCTATGATTTCGAGACCGCCAGCATCCTTCAGGTCATGAAGTATGACAGGATTTATTCCATTGACAAGGCCCACCGCTCCGATGCCCTGGCCCTGCTGGTCAGATCCAAGGAAAAACTGGGGTTCGCTCTGGATGAAAACGGGGCCATCACATATTTCAATTCCGAAGCTGAATATGCCTACCGCCTGGGCCTTGATGACAAGCTAAAATTCAAAAGGAACAAGGTTACAGGAGTTAGATTTCTGGCCCGGGCCATGAAATTAGACTACCGGAACGAGGATTACGTGCTGCGCCTGACAGACGAAGAGAAGCAGGCGGCCCAAGACTATCGGGTAAAGAACGGGATCGGTAAAACTGATATAGTGATAGGATTCAATACCGGATGTTCCGATCTGTTCCCCAACAAGAAGATGACAGTGGAACAGCATGTCCGCCTGATAAAGCAATTCCACAAAAAATGGCCCCAGGTCAGAATAATGCTGCTGGGAGGAAAGGCCGAAACAGGGCGCAATGCCGGGATCAGGAAAAAGAGCGGGGCCTATGTTCTCAATAGTCCTACCGCTGAGGGCCTCCGCCGGGGCCTGGTCTATCTGGACGCCTGCGACCTGGTCATCACCGGTGACACCTCGGCCCTGCACATGGCCGTGGCCCTTAAAAAGTGGGTGGTGGCCTGGTTCGGGCTGTCCTGCGCCTCGGAAATAGAATTATACGGCCGGGGGGAGAAGATATTGTCCGATCTTGACTGCACCCCCTGCTGGAAGAAGTCCTGCGATACCTTATACTGCATCAAGCGGCTCGACCTAAATGAGATATTGCTGGCGGTAAAGCGCGGGGTGGAAATTTTGTCGAAAAGGCATCTGAACAAAAATACGGCTTAAGGGGTTAGGTGGAACCAAACGGTTATAAAAATATATTGGTAGTTCGTAACGACAGACTGGGAGACCTGGTCCTGGCCCTGCCTGTTGCCGCTGTTCTAAAACGGCATTTCCCGGCGGCTAAAGTAACTTATTTGGTTTCAAAAAATACGGCGCCATTGATCGCATTCTCTCAGGACATTGATGAAGTTGTAACAGATGAGGGAACGAGTGTTTTTAAATTAGCTGGAGTATTACGGGCGAAAAGATTTGATTGTGGGGTGCTGTTGCATCCAACCCTGCACTTGGCAGCGGCTTTATGGTTGGCTAAAATTCCGGTCCGGGCGGGCACGGCCTACCGGGGATACAGTCTGTTCTTCAATCGCCGGGTAAAGCAGCACCGGCGGGATAATGTAAAACACGAGTTAGAGTACAACATAGACTTGATATACGATGGATTGCGGTTAAAAAACGGAGAAGGCCAGCGGTATTTGCCGCCAGTTTTGACGGTTCCGGATCAGTTGAAGGAAAATCTGGCAAAAGAATACGGGCGGGATTTTATTCTGCTCCACCCGGGCAGCAGCAGATCTTCCAAGCCCTGGCCATTGGAAAATTTTGCCAAACTGGCCAATAGAATTCAAGGCTCAAGCAGCAAGGTTGTAATCAGTCTGGGTCCCCAGGAGCTGGGTTATAAAACAAGTTTAAAAAAGCATTTGACGGCTGATATTTGTTGGGCGGAAAATCTTCCGTTAGCCGATCTGGCAGCCTTGATCTCTCTGGCAAAAGCGCTGATCACCAATAACACCGGTCCCTTGCATGTGGCTGTGGCTGCGAACACTATAGTCATAGGCATCTATTGTCCTACTTGCGCGATAAAGCGCTGGGGACCCTATGGACCGGGGCATACGGTCATCAGGCCGCAGGTTGGATTTTGCAAAGAATGTCACGCCGACAAGTGCCGGGAATACGATTGCATGGAGAAGATAACAGCGGAAGATGTCTATAAAAAAGTAAAAGAGTTATAAACATCAAACTTCATTGCGATTATTTTGTCATGAAATTTAACCAAAAGATCATTTGCCTGTTTTGTCTTTTGTTCCTGCCGGCTTTCGGGATGACGAAGGCAGACAATGGGAATGCAGTTGCGGGCGATTCCAGCACGACAAATAGTCCCGGAAAAAAATTCAGCCGGGGCGAGAAGATGACCTATTCCATAGAATACGCTGGGATTACCGCGGGCTATTCATTCCTGCGGGTCGACAGCGAGCTGACCTATGTGGGGGAACGCACCTCTTACCACATCGTCAACGAGACCTGGTCGACGCCGTTCTTCTCAAAATTCTACCCGGTGCACGACAGGTTTGAGGCCTTTACCGACTACGAGCACCTGTACTCCTTGCGTTACCAAAAGAAGCAGCGGGAGGGCGGCTACCGCCACGAAGAATCGCTGACGTTCGACCAGGAGCAGAACAAGGTCACCTACAGCACCGGACAGGTGATAGCCACCACTCCCCAGGCCCGGGATATCCTGACCTCGCTCTATTGGGCCAGGACCTTTTCCTTGGAGTCCGAGAAATCGCTGTATATCGACAACCACACCGACAAGACCAATTATCCGCTGGAGGTCAAGGTCCACCGCAAGGAAACGATCAAAACCATTTTCGGGAAGGTGGAATGCCTGGTGGTGGAGCCGGTGCTGCGCTATCCCGGATTGTTCCAGAACAAGGGAAGGCTGTGGGTCTGGCTGACCAACGACAACCGGCGGATTCCGGTCCTTATGAAAAGCAAGATCCTGGTTGGCTCCATCAATGCGGTGCTCAAGGAATACACTCCGGGAATAGACGGTCCGAATTATCTGGTCACCGAAAAGAAATAAGGGGCGGTAAATTCTATGAACAGTTTCAAGGAAATTGATCTCTCAAAAGTCAAACGCTATTCCATCGAAAACCGGAAAAGCAAAGTTGACCTGATCCAACAGGCCAAAGTGGTAAACCAAAATTCTTCGTTAGCGCTGTTCTTTGACTCCCTGCCCCGGACGTTAAAGGTCAGGGAACTGTTTCTTTTGTCCCAGGCGGTGCGGAAAGCCCGGAGCCGGGGGAGGCCGGTGATAGTGATGATGGGCGCCCATCCCATAAAATGCGGGCTTTCCCCGGTGCTGATCGATCTTATTGCGCAGGGGTATATCAGCCACCTGGCCACCAACGGGGCCGGGGCCATCCATGATTACGAAATGGCCTTTTGGGGGCAGACCTCCGAAGACGTGGCTGCGGGGCTGGAAGACGGGAGTTTCGGCATGGCCAAGGAAACCGCCGACGGCATCAACGGCATCATCAAGGCCGCCAGCCTCTGTCAAATGGGATACGGACAGGCCCTGGGGCAGTATATAATTGGGGATAAGGCCAAATACCAAAAGTTCAGCCTGTTGGCGGCCTGCAGCCGGAATAAGGTGCCGTTCACTGTCCACGTTGCGGTGGGCACCGACATCATCAACCAGCATTTCAGTTATGACGGGGCCGCCGTCGGCGACTGCAGCCATCGGGATTTCAAGATTCTGGCCCAAGCCGTAACAAAACTGCCGGGCGGGGTGGTGATCAACATCGGGTCCGCTGTGGTCCTGCCGGAAGTTTTTTTAAAGGCCCTGACCGTGGCCCGCAACCTGGGGCATCAGGTCAGAAATTTCACCACCGCCAATTTTGACATGATCCAGCATTACCGGCCCAATGTCAATGTGGTCAGCCGTCCGGTACTGTTCGGAGGCCAGGGTTACAGTTTTACCGGGCATCACGAAATAATGCTGCCTTTGCTGGCGGCCCTGATCAAATTGCAGGATAAAAAAACAAAAACGAAAATAAACATATGATCCCAAGGAGGCTTAAAATGCTGAGGCATTTGATCTTGATCGTTTTGCTGGCCCTGGCTCCGGGCTGGGCCCATTCCCAAAAACTGAAAACCGCTACCTCTGAAAAACCGGTGCTGCTGTTCCCGGTAAAGCAGGCCGGCAAGTGGGGGTACATAGACAAGGCCGGGAAATTAGCCGTGGCTCTGCAGTTTGATTCGGCCGGGGCTTTCAGCGAAGGGCTGGCGGCGGTGCGGCTGGGCGATAAGTATGGGTTCATTGATCCCGCCGGCAAGTACGTCATTGATCCCCTGCTTTTATACGCCGACGTCTTCAGCGAGGGGTTGGCTGCAGTGGGCGTGACGGGCAAGGACGGCTCCGGAAACTATTGCTACATCAACCAGGCGGGGAAGATAGTGGTAAGTTTCAAAAAGGTGAAGCCAGAAGACATTGGCGGAGCCTATCGTTTCAACCAGGGCCTGGCCCGGGTGAACATCCAGAACAAATACCGCTTCATTGACAAAACCGGCAAGTTCATTGGAACCCAGAAATACGACTGGGCCGGGGATTTTTCGGACGGACTGGCCCCGGTGAAGATCAAGCAGGCGGGCTATGTGGTGGAGAAGCTTTCCTGCGGCTATATCAACAAGGCCGGCAAGATGGTGATCAAACCGCAGTTTGACGATGGCGGTCCATTCGTAGACGGCCTGGCCCGGGTGAAGACCGGGGGCAAATACGGCTATATAAACAAAATAGGGAAAATGGCGATCAATCCGGCCTTCGATGATGCCCAGGACTTCAGCCAGGAGATGGCCGGAGTGAAAGTAGAGGACAAATGGGGATTCATCAGCAAGGGCGGACAGCAGGTGATAGAGCCACAGTTCATTGAGGTCCGGCCGTTTTCCGAAGACCTGGCCGGCATCAAGGCCGGCGAAGTATGGGGTTATGCCGATAAGACCGGAAAGATCGCGGTGGACACCCAGTTTGATGAGGTTTTTAAGTTCAATAACGGTCTGGGGATGATCAAGAACGACGGGGATTACGGGTATATCAATAAAAATGGAGAATCGGTCTGGGAGGCTACGGAATAGCTCATCTTAAAGGATTTGGAAAATTCCCCCAACACGGGGTGAGGCGCAACGAGCGCTCGTTAAACAGAAAAAGAAATAAACTTCCGCTGAAAGGGTTGTCCAGGAAACAGGCCCTTATTTTATACCGTGCCTTTTTCTTGGTTTTATGAGAAGTTCTTTTCGGGTTGTTACGTGATGTTTTCACCTTCTGGCCCCTTTCAGTTCGTTAATCATGGCCAGATTATACCAAATTACCCCTTATTCACGCAACAAAGCCGTTTTCTATTGAAAATGATGGACTTATCGGCTAAAATATAAGATTATGGTAAAAAGAAAAAATAAAACCTTTTGGCCGGCAATCAGTCTTGGCCTGTTGGTCTTTTTGGCATTGGCGGCCGGATGCAGCAAGTCGCCCACCGAGGCCCCTACCAGCACGGTTATTTCCGGCTATGACTCTCTGGGCGTGGCCCAAGGCGATTCTCCTGACACCTATTACTTCAAAAGCGGAACGGCCAGCTACGGCAGCATCCAGTTATGGTGGTTCTTAGCCACTACTCCGTCCACTATCCAACTGCGATCTAATTACGGAATAAAGATGGGGACCGGCAATGTGGCCCCGGATTCAGGTTATGTCCACGAGCTGACTTTGGATAACTCTCCGGCCGGGCAGTCGTTTTTCATCATCACCGACAACATTCCCCATTACGGGAAGATTACCATTACCTCACGTCGCGACGATGCCGCCAGCGGTTATACCTTCATCGGCTTTCAGTGGATTGTGCAGACCGTGGCCGGTAAGAGGGAGCTCTACTGATTTAAAAATGCAAAATACAAAATACAAAATTAAAAATCATTATAGACCGCATTTCCATTTAAAATCGGTCAAAGGTTTTCTATTCGCCCTGCTGTTGCTATTGTTTGGCACATCTTCTCTTTGGGCCATAACCGAAGAGGAAGAATATAATATTGCCTGGCAATACTGCCAGTCCGGGAAATATCCCCAGGCGGTGGAGGCCTACCAAAAATTCCTCAAGCATCATCCCCGGGGAAAGCTTTTGGCCGAGGCCCATTTTACCCTGGCCCGGATAGAGAACAGCGGGACCAATGCCTTTGCCCACTACCAGTTCATCATAGACAATTACCCCGCCCATGCCCTAGCCCCCCAGGCGGCCTTTGCCACGGCCCAGTATTGCCAGAATGCCGGAGCCTACCCTGAGGCCAAGGTCCGGTACCTTTTCACTTATTCCCGCTACGCCCAAACCCCGCCCGGCAGCGAAAGCCTGTACCGGCTGTCCCTGATGGCGCTGGCCGGGGACAGCCTGACCCAGGCCGCGTCCTATGCCCAGGCCTTCGTCCAGCAATATCCCCAGAATTTCCGGGGGGCCGCCATATCCCGCTCTTTAGCCGATTGCTGGAGGCTTAAAGCAGATTCGGCCCAGGCCAATTTTTACTGGAGGCAAATCATGGAGCTTTATCCCGAAAGCTACGAGGCCGGGGAGGCCCGGGAACAGCTTTTGGCCGATATCGAGGGCAGTCCCGAAGCTTTGGATGACAGCCTTTCTCGGATATTACCAGCGCCAAAGACCGTAACCCCGGTCATCAAATCTCCGCCGGTCAAAATGACCCAGCTCAATCCCAAACCGGCAGCGGGCAAGAAATATTATCTGCAGATAGGGGTTTACCGCGAAAAATCCGTGATGACCGATTGGAAAAAGAGGCTGGAGAAGCAGGACCATCAGTGCCGGGTGGACAGCAGTGGCTCCAAAAATAACTGCAGTTACCGGCTGTATGCCGGTCCCTATGACGGAAAAGAGGAGGCCCTGAAGATCTCCCAAAAGCTGCTGATTTCAAACCGGCTTAAAACCATGTTAGTGCAAAAATGAGTAACCATTCAGCCACCCTTCTATACATCAGGGTAAACTCCGCCACAAAGACACTCCCATTAAAAGACACCAAGACTTCGGCGTGAGGGCTTCGACCGAGCTCAGCCGAGGGCCTCAGTCGAACGCTCATAAAATAATTCTGAATCCACTATAAAATTGTCATTTTAGGAATAACCACTTTTGATAAAAGATTTACGAAAGCGAAATATGCGAAATAACCTTTTAAAATTGAACCCATGGTTAAACCCCCCTTTTGCCTTGGTGTCCCTTCGACAGAGTTTACCCTGAGTGAACCGAAGGGCTCAGGACATGCTTAGTGGCTCTGAACAGTTGCAAAAATGAAACATTCCCTGGTTATATTATTCCCGGCCACCTGCCGGAATCGCTGATGGAAAAGATCACCCCCATGATCGCCCAGTATCGCCAGATCAAGCAGGAGCATCCGGATGCCGTGCTGCTTTTTAGGGTGGGCGATTTTTACGAGACTTTTTTTGATGATGCGGCGCTGATCTCCAAAGTTCTGGGGATCGTGCTAACCGCCCGCAATCACGGCAAAGGCAATAACGTTCCCCTGGCCGGGATACCCCATCACGCCCTGGAGCGCTATGTGACCAGGCTGATCAAGGCCGGGCACAAGGTGGCCATCTGCGACCAGGTGGAGGACCCCAAGCTGGCCAAGGGAATTGTAAAAAGGGCGGTGACCGAGGTCATCACCCCCGGAACGGTAATGCGGCCGTCGTTGCTGGAAGAGCGGCGGGAGAATCTGCTGGCGGCGGTCAAGGTCCAGGGTACGCTTTGCGGCCTGGCCTTGTGCGATCTCTCGGCCGGCAATTTCCGGTTGACCGAGTTGCCGCTGGCCGACCTGGCCGATGAGTTGGGGCGCAACCAGCCATCGGAGATTCTGGTTCCCAAGGGCCAGGCCGTTGCGCTGAAGCCTTTGGTATCCGGTTTTTCCCTGACATTGCAGGACGATTATCATTTTGACGGGGAATCATCCCGACGCAGATTACTAGAGCATTTTAAGACCGCTTCCCTAGCCGGGTTCGGCTGCCAGGACCTGGAGCTGGCCACGGCCGCAGCCGGGGCCGCCCTGCGCTATCTGGAGGACAACCAAAAGACGTCCGTCGGGCACATCGCTAAACTTACGCCCTACAGCCTTTCCGCCCAGATGCTGCTGGATAGCGCCACCATCCGCAATCTGGCCCTGCTGCCGGAAAGTTCGCCCGGGCAAGCCAGCCTGCTGGAAGCGATAGACAAAACCCTGACCCCGATGGGAGCCCGTCTGCTGCGGCGCTTTCTGGCGGCTCCGCTTTTGTCGCTGCCCCGGATCAAGGTGCGCCAGGACGCGGTGGAATCGCTTTACAACTCACGCCAACATAGGGAGGGCCTGGCGTCTCAGCTGAAGAAGGTGCAGGACCTGGAGCGGCTGCTGGGGCGGATAACCTGCCACCGGGCCGGGCCCCGGGACCTGCTGGGGCTGGCCCAATCATTGGAAGCCGCCCGGCAGATAAGACCATTGCTGCCCGCAGGGGAATACTGGGATGATCAAAGCGGCCGGATGTATGATCTGGAAGACCTTTGCCTGCTGATCAGGAAGGCCATAGTACCCGAGCCGCCGCTCAACTTTATGCAGGGAGGATTCATCAGCCCGGGGTACAGCCCGGAACTGGATCAGCTTAACGCCCTGGCCTCCGGCGATAAATCCTGGATCGCCGGACTGCAGAAAACCGAGCGGGAACGCACCGGGATAAATTCCCTGAAGGTCGGCTTCAACAGCGTCTTCGGATATTACATCGAGGTCAGCAAACCCAACGCCAGCCTGGTTTCCCCAAACTATATCCGCAAACAGACCCTGGCCAACGCCGAGCGCTACATCACCGAAGAACTCAAGGCCTACGAGGATAAAGTGCTGGGGGCCGAGGAAAAGATCCGGCAGCTGGAACTGGAATTGTTCAACGGATTGAAGGAACAGGTCTGCCTCCGCAGCGCCCGGATCAAGGATACCGCCGAGGCGGTGGCCGCCATTGATGCCGTCTTTTCGCTGGCCCTGGCCGCGGTGGAGAACGGTTACCGCCGGCCGCTGGTGGACGAAGAAACAAGGCTGTTCATACAGGGGGGGCGGCACCCGGTGGTGGAGAAGAACTTCAGGCTGGGCCAGTTCGTGGCCAACGACGCCCTGCTGGACGGGGACCAAAACCGGCTGATAATCTTGACCGGGCCCAACATGGCGGGGAAATCAACCTACTTAAGACAGATAGCGCTGATCGTGATCCTGGCCCAGATCGGCTCCTTCGTTCCGGCCCAACAGGCCCAAATCGGAGTGATCGACCGGGTCTTTACCCGGATCGGAGCCTCGGACGACCTGGCCAAGGGGGTCAGCACTTTTCTGGCCGAGATGAACGAAACCGCCAACATCCTGAATAATGCCGGCGGCAAAAGCCTGGTGTTATTGGATGAAATTGGCCGGGGCACCAGCACCTTCGACGGGCTGGCCATAGCCTGGGCGGTCAGCGAACACCTGCACGACCGGACCCGCTGCAAAACGCTTTTTGCCACCCATTATCACGAGCTGACCGAATTGTCATCCTGGCTGCCGGGGATCAAAAATTATTCCATGTCGGTCAAACAATGGGGGGACGAGATAATATTTTTGCGCCAGGTGGCGGCCGGCCCGGCCGGACAAAGCTATGGAGTCCAGGTGGCAAAATTGGCAGGCCTGCCCAAGACGGTGATAGAACGGGCCCGGGAGATCCTGTTCAACCTGGAATCCGACGCTATGTCCGGCGACCGGACCCCGCGGCTGGCCCGGCACCAGATAGCACAGAATGAAACAGCGGAAACGATATTCAACCGGCAGGAGCAGGCGGTCCTAAAGGAGATCAGATCGGTAGATCCCGAAGCGCTGACCCCCCTAGAGGCGTTAAACAAACTGGCCAGGCTGAAAGACATGACCAAAGAGGATAGCAATGATAGATGAAGAAAGACTGGAAACCGAAGAGCCGAACCGGGAGCAGATGGAAGCCGGCTTTCCTTCCTTGCCGGATGAAGATCCGCCATCGGCGGAAGCCCCGGCCCGGCCCAAGAGACCGGGGTTGATCGCCAGGCTTAAGGATCTTTTTAAGACCGGGACTGCCAGCCAGCCCGGGGACGGCCTATTGCCCACGGAGGCCGATGCCGGGTCCGGGGGATCAGAGGCCGGGGATCAAAACCTCCAGCCCCTCAATCAGGAACCGGCTGCTGCCGCTGATTTTTCAGACTCCAATGACGGGATGAGTGAAAACCGGGGGGAGAAAATATCCCTGGTATCCCAGATAAAAAAAGATATCAAAGAATTTGCCGAAAGATTTTTATCCCGGCGTCAAATTCAGAAAGCCGGTCAGATTTCGCCGTCAAATGAAGCCGGGGCTGAGAGCATTCCCGGCCAAGCATTGGCGGAAGAGTCCGGGCCGCCGGAAGCAGCTTACCCCGAAAAACCTTCGTCATTAGAGCAGGAAAACCAGCCTCTGCACCTAACCGGGGAACAGCCGGAAAATGTTGCTGGCCATGCGGAAACGGCTGCTTTGGCTCCGGAACCGGAATATAGCGACGGTGAAAATGTTTCCCCGGAAGCGAAGGAGTCAATAATCAATCGATTTTCTGAAGGCGTTTCTGCTGTCGGCGCGGTTGCAGCCGGGTGGGTAAAAAGATCATTCCACCAAGAACCGGAATTGCCGATAGACGAAGCCCTGGCCCTGAAGCTGTCCCAGAAAAAGGCTTTGGATGATGAGATAAAATCAAGGCGCAAGGAAACCGCCCACACCCTCAAAAAACTGAACCGTTCCAAAAGGGAGCGGAAGGAACTTTTAAAATACCAGACCAAGATCAAGGGGGAGCTGGCCCAGATCCTGGCCACCATGAAGGACAGGATCCGGGACGTAAGCGGGCTGGAAAAGCAAAGCCTGGCCCTGCAGCGGGAGATCGAAGAATCATCGGGCCGCCACGGCCAGCTGCTGAATCAGATCCAGTCGGCCAAATCCCACTTGGAATCGGTGATCTCGGTGATCGGCCAGCATAAAGCCCAATCGGAAATAGTTGACGGGGAACTGGCTGCCAAGCAAAACTCCCTTTCGGTCCTGATCGCCCAGCTGGAGCAGACCAAGGTAGAACGCGATCAAGCCAGGGCTGAAACCTTGTCTTTGCGCCGGGAAAAAGATGCTGCCGAGCAGTCCCTAAATAATTATAAGGGCCAAATAGCCCGGCTGGAACTTGAACGAACGGGAAAAACCCGGCAGCTGGAAAGCCTGCTGCAGCAACTGGAGCGGAAACAAAAAGAAACCGACGAGAAACTCCATCAGTCAATGGTGCTGGAGGGAGTGCTGGAGGGTTTGCGCCAGGATCTGCGCGCCAGCCAGGAGTCCCTGCAGTCGGATAAAGATCAGGCATTGAGTTTGGAGGCCAGCCTTAAAGAGGGCCAGAGTCAGCAGGAAAACTTAAGCAGTCAATTGGAACAATTGCAAAATCAGGTCTCCCAGCAGCAACAGGTGCTGCATCTTTTAAAGAACGAGAGGGAGAATCTTTCCAAGACCAGGGCCGAGATTGAGGAACACCTCCGGCGGAAACAGGAGGAGCTGACCGGAGCCGAAAGTCTTTTGGTGGAACGCAACCGGCAGGTGGCCAGCCTGGAAGAGGGAATCAAAGAGCTGCAGCAGAGTACCGCCAGCCGCCAGAACATGCAGCAGCTTTTGCAGCAGAAGATAGATGGGTTGAAATTCGACGGAATGGCGGTGGCCAAAAAAATTGATGAAATGTCTAGGCAGAAACAGTCAACGGAAGCAGGGCTGGAGCAGGCCTGGAAAAAACTCTCGGAAACCGAAGCCAAGATCAGCCAGAGGGAGAATTTCCGGCTGGAGGCCGAGGGCAAACTGCAAAAACTGCAAGCCGACACCAAATCGGCCTTGGCCCAGATCGAGGTCTTGAAGCAGGAAAAACTTCAGTTGGAGAGCTCCCGTGACATCTCCGCCCGGCAGCTGGAGGAGATAAGCCGGTCCTTGGCTGAGGTTCAGCAAAGCCAGCAGAAAGCCGCCGGGGAGCTGGAACGGGTTAGGGAATCACTGATCCGTTCCCAGGAGGAATACGACAAGCTGGGCGAAGAAAGATCGGCCCTTCAAAATGAGATCAATCAAAAGAAGACCGATTACGCAGCCCTGGAGGCCAGATACCAGGAACTGCAGTCAAGTGTCAAATCGGCTTCGGCCAGGCTGGAGCAAACCGAAGGGGAACAGCAAAGGTTTAAGAACCAGGTCACCACCCTGGAAAGCGAGCGCCAGAGGCTGAAGGATGAGATCAAACTGCTCAATCAAAGCGGACAGGAACTGAACCAGTCCCGGAAAATGCTCCAGAAACAAAAACAGGAAGTGGAGCAGTGGATCAAGGAGGCGGTGCCTTTCCAGAAACAACAGCAGTCCCAGATAGAACAGCAGGTGGCCAGCCTCAAAGAACTGCAGCAGGAAGCCACCGAGGTAAAAAGGCAGATAGAAGAAGGCCGTCGAGAACTGGAGGAGATCAACCAGCAGAACCAGGATCTGATGCAGGAACGGGCCAAGAGCGCCATGACTGCGGAATCTGAGCTGGCCGGACTGCACCGGCAGTTAGAGGAAAAGAACGGGGAACTGAATGGCCTGGCCGAAAAAATAACGTCCAGCCAGTCTCAAAGCCGGCAGATGGAAGAGGAGAAAGGCAGAATCCAGACAGAACTGGAGGTCTGGAAAAATAATCGCGATCAAGCCCAGGCCGACCTGCAAGAGGTGCAGAAATCTTTGGAACAGGCCCGGCAGGAAATGGATCAAAGGCTGAAAAACCAGAGCGATGAACTTTTGCAAATGGCCCAGGAAACCGAGACCGCCAAAAATCAGGTCAAACAGCAATTGACCGCTGTCCAAAGCCAATTGGACGACAAATACCGCCAGATGGACGATGCCAACGAGATGGCGCGGCAGACCGAAGACGAGCTTTCGGCCAAGCAGCGGCAGCGGGATGAATTGGATCAGCAGTTGGCCAGTCTGAAAAACGAGCAGAAGGGAATCCTTTCTTTCAAAGAGGATTGGGATAAAAAGATGACCGGCCTTAAACAGGAGCTGGAGGAAAAGCAGAAGTCAGTCATTCGGAAATCCGAGGAGGAATCGGTGATCTTAAAACGCCTGAAGATGCTGTCGGCCGAGGCGGCCGAATATCAAGCCCGCAGTAAGGAGATGAACGAACTTAGCAGAAAGATTGAGGATCAAAAGAGGGTGCTGGAGGATCTGGAGTTGCAGGCCGAGAAAAAGTCGGGTCTATTCACCTAAAAATACTTTGGCAGGCATCTCAACTTTTAAACTATAACCCTAGGAGTCATTCCATGAAGGCGCTGGTGATAATCCCCACCTACAATGAAAAAGGCAACATAGCCGAGATCATATCCCAGATCCAGTCGGTAGACCCGGTGTTCGAGGTGCTGGTGATAGACGACAATTCCCCGGACGGCACCGGAAAGTTTTTGGATGAACTGTTCCAGAAGGGCCAGAAGGTCCAGGTCATCCACCGGCCGGGAAAGATGGGGCTGGGCACTGCCTATGTCACCGGCTTCAAATGGGCGCTTTCCAAAGACTACGATCTGATTTGCGAAATGGACGCCGACTTCTCGCATCCTCCCAAAACGCTGGCGGTATTCCTGGAGAAAATCAAGGATTACGACCTGGTGATAGGCTCGCGCTACCTGGACGGGGTCAATGTAGTCAACTGGCCTTTGAAGAGGCTGCTACTGTCATATTTTGCCAACATCTACGCCCGGGTGGTGACCGGGGTGCCGGTGCGGGACCTGACCAGCGGCTTTAAGTGCTACCGGCGGAAAGTGCTGGAGGCCATCAACCTGGACCGGATCAAATCCAACGGCTACGCCTTTCAGATAGAAATGCATTTCAACGCCTATTACCGGGGCTTTAAGGTGACCGAGGTCCCCATCATTTTTGAAGAACGCAAGGTGGGGCAGTCCAAGATGTCAAAAAAGATCGTCTACGAGGCGGTCTGGATGGTCTGGCGCCTGCAATGGCTGAGGCTGACCGGACAGTTATAAAGAAGAAATCGTCTGTAAAACTTAAACAGAGACGAAAAAACTTCGCCTCTGTTTTTTAAACGTATAAGATGAAAAATCGTTGATGAACAATAAAACCGACATCAGCCTGATCATAGTCAACCGCAACGTGGGGGTACTCCTGTCCCGATGCATAGACTCCATCAAAGCGGCCGGGGATATTAGCTATGAGGTGATCGTGGTTGACAATGCCTCATCCGACGGAAGCCAGGCCAGGCTGGCCCAAAAATATCCCGAAGTGAAACTGATCGTCAATTCCCAAAACCTGGGATTTGCCGCCGCCTGCAATATCGGGATCAAAGCGGCAACCGGGAAGTATCCGGTCCTGCTTAATCCCGACACCCTGGTGGAACCGGGCTGCCTTAAAAAACTGTTTGACTTTATGGAGGCTAATCCAAAAGCCGGCATCGCCGGGCCCAAGGCGCTTAATTCCGATGGCAGTCTCCAGCCCACCTGCCGGGCCATTCCTGGTTATCTCAACATCATCTTTTCCCGCAAATCGCCCATCACTGCCATTTGGCCCGGCAATCCCGGAGCGTCAAGGTATATGCTCCAGGGGCTGCCGGAGGACAAGCCTTCCCAGGTTCCCGCCCTGGCCGGAGTCTGCCTTATTCTGCGGCGGGAGATGCTGGAACAAACTGGATTTTTGGACGAGCGATATTTCATGTATCTGGAGGATATAGATATTTGTCTAACAGCTTCACAAAAAGGCTGGTCTGTCTTTTATATACCTCAGGCCAGGATCATTCACCATTGGGGAAAGAGCTCGGAGCAGGAGAAAACCATGATGGACGAAGAACACCGGAAATCGATGTACTTGTTTTTTGAAAAACATCATAGGCCGAATTTCTTACAAAAGATATATTTGAAAATTGCCTTGTCAGTTCATAAAGTTTGGCTCTTCTCCCTAAGGAGTGGGTAAAATCAAGCTTGGTGGCGAGCTGAAGTAGTTGGCAGTAAACGAGTTCTTTGATAGCAACCCCGGTAAAAATATGGTAAACTTCCGGTATGAATAAGATCAAACGATTGGAAGAC
>JACQXR010000107.1 GCA_016208585.1 candidate division TA06 bacterium
GAAAAAGCTCAAACGGATTGATCTTGATTCCGGCACCAGCCTGCTTACGGAAATATCAAAAAAGCAAAATATGATTTTCAAAGCATTCCAGATACGGTTACCATCGTTGACATAGTTATAATTTTCACGGGATTTTAGGAAATATATATTGCACATCCTCAATTTTAATCTTGCAAAATATCAAAATATAGGTTAAACTTAAAATCTATATTAGGTTAATTATCAAGGAGTTAATATAAATGGACTACAAGCAAATCTTTGGCCTGAAGGACCAGCCGTTTTCCAACGCTCCCGACAACCGTTTTTACTACGACAGCCCCCAGCATTCCCGTGCCATCCTTAAGCTTAACCATGCGGCGGAGATGATGAAGGGACTGGCGGTGGTATTGGGCGATATCGGTACCGGTAAAACCACCGTTTCCCGCCGGTTACTGGAGATCCTGCCGGACGACCAGTACGAGACCGCCCTGCTGGTGATTGTGCATTCCGAGGTCACGCCGGGATGGTTGATCAGCAAGATCGCCCTGCAGATGGGAGTGGAAAAACCGGCCGATTCCAAGGCCACGCTGGTGGGGCAGCTTTACGAACAGCTGATGAAGATTTACAATGACGGCCGCAAGGCGGTGGTGATCATCGACGAAGCCAACATGCTCAAGAACAAGGAGATCATGGAGGAGATGCGGGGCCTTTTGAATATGGAGGTCAACGGCAGCATGCTGATCACCTTCCTGCTGTTCGGGCTGCCGGACCTGGAGCAGTGCCTGGCCCTGGACCCGCCTTTAAGGGAACGGATCGCGGTCAAGCACAAGCTGGAGCCTTTAACCTCGGAATCCACCCGGGGCTACATCCAGTACCGGCTTTCGGTGGTGGGCTGCACCCGGGAACTGTTCACCGACTCGGCCTACGAGTTCATCCACTTCTACTCAGACGGCAAGCCCCGGCTGATAAATACCATCTGCGACAACGCCCTGCTGGAGGCGGCCATGTCCGGCGTCAAAATAGTGGATGAGACCCTGATAGAAACAGTAGTGGCCGACCTAGGTCTGAAAAGCGAGGCCAGCGGCGCCGACACCAAAACCAAGACTCCTGTCTTTTAAGCCGTATGGCCAACAATCAATCTTACGTCGATCTGCATCTGCACACCGTCGCTTCCGATGGAACCTTCACTCCGGAGTCCCTGATCCGGCGCGCCTCGTCCCGGGGGCTTAAGGCCATCGCCGTCACCGACCACGATGCCTGGGAATCCATAAAACCGGCCGCCGTCTTGGGCGCCAAGCTGGGAATAGAAGTGATACCAGGGGTGGAGTTGTCCACATCCATAAACGAAACCGAGATCCACATCCTGGGTTATTTCATAGATTATCTAGACCCGGATTTTCAGAAGGAAGTGTTGCGTTTCAAACAGGCCCGGATAGAACGGGCCCAGAAGATCGTGCAGAAACTGGGGACGGTCGGGGTGCGGATCGACATCAAGCATGTGCTGGAGATAGCAGACAGCGGCTCGGTGGGCCGGCCCCATGTGGCCCGGGCTCTACTGGACGAAGGATACGTGGGCTCCACCGACGAGGCTTTCAGCCGCTACCTGGCCTATGGGGCGCCGGCCTATGTTCCAAAAAATTTTATGTCGCCTCAGGAGGCCTTTGAACTGATCCATTATGTGCGGGGTCTGTGCTTTTTCGCCCATCCCGGCATAGAGAACCACGACGAGCTGATTGACCGGTTCGCGGCCTGGGGCCTGGACGGGCTGGAGGTCTGGCACAGCAAGCACAGCTCGGCCCAAGTCAAGCATTATCTGGAGCTGGCCGATAAAAAGGGGATGCTGGTCTCGGGCGGTTCGGATTCCCATGGGGATCAGGACCTGGATTCCCTCAAATACAACCTTAGGGTTTCCTACGAGGTGGTGGAAAAGATGAAGACCCGGGTCAACGACGTGGCCACCCGCAAGCGGATGAACGAAGAAGGGGAGTAAAGGACCGGATTAGCATTTCCGGGTTAGGAAAAATAAGGTGTATATCTATTTTTCAGGACTAGACAGGAGTAACATGATTATTAATGATGTCAATATATGTTGCATCCTATTTACGCAGGCGAATAACTAATGACAATGCAGCCCGCTCAATGCTTTGATAACGCAGAAGTCCGGGATTACCCGGCTTGGTATCCGTGGCATCCTTATGAGCGGTTATAATAAATACAATTTAGTGACCCCCATTAATAAGTATTCCATTTAACAGATGAACCAAAAAGAAATTCCAGATAGGGCCATTGAAGTTGTCGCGAAACACATCAATGAACGGAATAGTAGACCGTCAATAATTCCTATTATCACAATTGATGGAGAAACTGAAACACCGCATTACTTTGAGATAATACCCTTTGATCAAATTGACAATTCAAAAGTGAATTTTTTTGCCATTGACGGCAGCTACAACAGCCAAGAGTTTTACAATGGTCTATCTATCGGTATTTACACGGCAGGTTATATTTGCTATCGTGAAGGAAAACAAGTCCGGTTAAACGATTTGACTGACCCTATTATTTTGGGAAAAGGTTATTATCCTGAAAACATTTTAATAACAAATGACGAACACAAAGATGCGATTTATGACGAGTTAATGGCTTTAGAGCCAGTGAAAAAAATGTTGGAGTTTTTCGGAGAAGATGAAACAAAAGTTTTTGGTTTCGGCAAAGACCTTATTTGTTCATCGCTTGTAAAACTTTTGAGTTTCTGCCAAGAAACATTAGAGTGGGCTTTGGTTTATGAAATTTCAAATTTACCAATCGTTCAGAAAGGTGATTTCATTTTGCGTGATGGAACGTTACGTTCCAACAATATCAAACAAGAATATTTAGTCAAACTTTCAAAGCACATCAGGCAAAAAGGAGTTTACATAGTAGCAATTACAAAAAACTCACCAATCAAACTTGAACTATCTTCTACTTTCAAAAAGATTGATAGTTATTTACAAGACGATTACAAACCGAAGTATCCGTTCAAAACAAAAAATCCAAGATGGCAAAAGTTATGTTGTTGGCTTGAAGTTTCCGATAACATTTTAATTACAGCTTATCCCGAAGCAGGACAAAGAAAAGATGTTCAAACGGGGAAAATTCAATCGGTAACAAAGACAAGTATGTTTGCAAAAAAGAGTTTGACAGGAGGAAGAGGGTTCGGAATTTTCTTTGTAGCGCGACTCGACTATGTTGAGAAACTTCAAAATTACGATTGGGTTGTAGCTGACTTAAACATATTTGATGTGTTTCATGGAATTGAAAACAATGATAAGAAAAGAGCGATTGAAACTATTAAGCACATCTTTTTTGAACTGACGCGATTAACGCAAGAACATTACATTTTAGGTTATCCTTTTCCACTTGTGGAAGCCCACAACTTCGTTACTTTGAAAAATAATTTCAAGGACGAAATAATTAAACGAGTAAAGCATGCACTTTACAAAGAACAGCGGATGGATAATGTGGACATAGAAAATTTATTTCTTGATATTCACGAAAGGTTTTAAAAAATGGCAAACGAAAGGCATGATTTTGGCGTCCTTTACGGACAAAAAACAACAGAAGATGCGCTGCTGATTTATTCCTCTTACGAGGACAGCAAGGCAAGTCCGCAAACAGGTGACTTTATCGTATTGACGCCGCGAGATGAAGACGGTAGAAAATTTTTAGCGCGAGTTGAAGCGGAAATTTACGATTCAGACCCAATTTTTCGCTCACAAGATAAAACCTTGATAGCTGTGCATTATGCAAGAATAGCTGAAAGGGAATTATCCGAAAGAGATAAGCAAAAAATGTTCAGCTATACATACAAAGTAAAAATCTTAGGTGCATATACTTCCGATGGAAAAGATTTTACAACAGCAGTTAGAAAACTTCCTGTTGTTTCTTATCACGCCAGACATCTTACACCGAGAGAGTTTGACAATATTTTGAATAGAGCAAATGAAGCTGGGGTTGAAATTGGCAAACTTTGTATTGGTAATGATATTCAGTTGGACAAAAATTCTATTCTCTTTGACATTAATAAATTGAGAGAAAAAAGAACAATGATTTTTGCACAATCGGGCTTCGGTAAAACCAATTTAATGAAAGCCCTTATTTACAATATGATTGCCGACACAAGTTACGGCAAACTGATTTTTGATTTGAACGGAGAATATTTTTTAAAAGGACAGAAAACATACGGACTTGGCGACATCAACGAAAAAAAGATTAAAGAGAATTTAGTAGTTTATTCAGATAAGAAGTTGCCAAAAAAATATGATGAAAGATTTATTGAAGGCGGTTTAGTAAGAATAAATATGCACAAGCATTTAACCATAGGAGATATTCTGAATTTCAGTACTGGATTTTCAGAAGTAATGAAATCTTTTTTATTGTATTTGGAAGATAACCAAGTTGAAGATTTCATTTCTAATATTACCGAGTATGTAAATGACCCTGCAAAACTACATAAACAGTTTCCTGATTTTTGGGGCACAACAAAATCGGCGGAAGCAAGCGCTAGAAATACTGTTGCAGCGATAAGAAAGCGCCTTGCTTATTTAGTTGATGAAAGTAAAGGATTACATTTAAACTCATCAACATTAATAGAAGATGTTTTTGAGTATTTAAAGCAAGGCAAAACAGTAATTATTGATTTATCATTAAAAGATAATGCAGAAGCAAGTATTATTTCTACAATGATTGCGAGAAAACTTTTTGATGCAAACAAAGCCAATTTCACTGCTGACAAACAAGATGCATTAATAAATACAGTTCTCTGTGTTGAGGAAGCTCAAAATGTTTTATCAGAGGAATTTGTAAAAAGCAATGCAAATCCCTTTGTGAGAGTGGCAAAAGAAGGAAGAAAATTTGGACTTGGTTTAATTGCGATAACACAAAGACCTTCTGCCATTTCCGAAGAAATCAGAACGCAAGCGGAGAACTTTTTCACTTTTTATATGGGAAATTCTGATGACATAAGAGCATTAGTAAAATCAAACATTAACTATGACGGTGTCATTGCTAAATTCATTCAAACGGAAACAATCACTGGGAATCTTTATATGGTTTCAGCAAATCAATCTTTTGCTCTTCCAGTAAGGGTTGTAGAGTTTGAAAAATTAGTTCACAAAAAGGTTTATGAAGATTCACAATTGGAATTAGCGTAATATGCAAGCATTAGCATTAGCATTAGATATTCCCATAAAAGTTTCGTCCTTTAAAAAAAAGGATCTTGTTGAAATCAATATTCAGAACAAGCCCATTAACCAACAAGTTTTTTGGCTTATTGTAAGAGATATGGCAAAATTAAATTGGGAAGTTAAACTACCCACAAAGAAAAATCCATTTATATCTATAATCCCACCTGAAAGCTACGATAAAGACATCATTAAAGATGCAATGTCAATCAAGCGGGGTGAGATAATTTCAAAAAACAAAATTTGGATTGACAAACATATTGGTTTGGCAAAAAAAAATATGGCAAATGGACATGAGGCATTACATTCTGCAATAGACCCTGTCATTGAAGTTTGCGAAACAGAAAAACAACACGCCTTATTCAGAATATTTCGTTATTACTGGTCTTCGCCATACAGCGAATATGTTGGCAGAAGAATCAAGTTGATTATTAGAGACAGAGCATTGCCGAATAAACCGGTAATTGGTATTGCAGCGTTAGGGAGTCCGATAATTCATATCCCTGCAAGAGATGAGTTCATCGGTTGGAATGTTTCCACCAGGACAAAGAATCTTATTTACGCAATGGATGCTTATGTTATTGGAGCAGTACCACCATACAACTACTTGCTGGGGGGTAAACTCATTTCTTACATTTTAGCTTCAAAAGAAGTGCGAGAGATTTACAGAAAAAAATACAAAGATAAAATTACTTTGATTAACAAGCGTGAAGCAAACCAACTTGTAGGGATCTTTACGACAAGTTTATATGGGAAAAGCTCTCAATACAATCGCTTAAAATACAATGATAAACTTCTCTACAAACCAATCGGAGAAACAAAAGGATTCGGAACATTACATCTCTCAGAAGAGACAATTGAGAAAATGCAAGAGTATCTGAAATCAAAAAAGATTTTTGTTACAAATAAATTTGGCGATGGTCCCAGTTGGACAATGAGAGTAATTCATGCAGCGGGCGAAATGTTGGGCTTTGACCCCGATTTGCTATTAAAGCATTCTTTCAAACGGAACATCTATTTTGTTCCATTGGCAAAAAATTGGAAAGAATTTTTCAACGGAGAAAACAAAAGACCACTTTACTATAATTACACAAAGGACGAACTCGTAAACTACTGGAAAGAAAGGTGGCTTGAAAATAGAAAACGAAATATTGAGGTTCTTATAAATATTATGGGTTTTAAGGCGGACGACTTTACAATTTAAGCGCGCCCTAGTCTGCACATATGAAAGGGGGCTATGGATGAGCCTACTTTCAGCCGTCGCAGCCGGGTTGTCCAAGAAAGTATGCAGGGGCTGCTATGGCGAATAAATCAGCGAAGGCGCTCCTGTCAAATTCCCCCGTAAGGTTTTCGAGAAGGTCCCGTTCCAATCTCTAACCTGATTTTAACTGATGGAGGTTCTTATGCTGAGCGATGAATTGCTGAAACCGCTGCTGGTTCCCAACGATAAAAAGATCGTCCTGATAGTGGCCGACGGCCTGGGCGGCCTGCCCATGGAAGAAGGCGGCCGGACCGAGTTGGAGGTGGCCGTCAAGCCAAATATGGACGCGCTGGCCGCCAGGTCCTGCCTGGGTCAGACCGTGCCGGTCTCTTTAGGGATCACCCCGGGCTCGGGCCCGGCCCACCTGGCCCTGTTCGGCTACGATCCCTTGAAATACCAGATCGGCCGGGGTGTGCTGGAGGCATTAGGTATAGGGCTGGAGATGACCCCGCGCGATGTGGCGGCCCGGGCCAATTTTGCCTCGGTCAATCCCGACGGCATCATCACCGACCGCCGGGCCGGGCGGATCCCCACCGAGAAGAACATAGAGCTGTGCGCTAAGTTGCAGGCGGCCATCAAAAAGATAGACAACGTGGAGGTGATCATCCGCCACGGCAAGGAGCACCGCTTTGTGGCGCTGTTCCGGGGCCCCAACCTCTGCGGCGACCTGGCCGACACCGATCCCCAGCACGAGGGACTGAAGGCCTACCGTTCCCGTTACCTGCGGGCCGAGGGCCAGGCCACCGCCCACCTCGTGGACAAGTTCGTGGCCATGGCCAATGAAGTCTTAAAAAACGAACGCCCGGCCAACACCATTCTTTTGCGGGGCTTCGCCAAGCACCCGGACATTCCCTCGATGTACGACCGCTTCGGAATCAAGGCCGCGGCCATCGCCGCCTATCCCATGTACAAGGGGCTGGCCAAATTAGTGGGCATGACCGGGCTGGAGACCGGGCCTTCCACCGAAGAGGAGTTCAAGGTGCTGGATAAGAACTACGACAAGTTCGATTTCTTCTATATTCACGTCAAAAAGACCGACAGCTACGGCGAGGACGGGAACTTTGCGGCCAAGGTCAAGGTGATAGAAGAGCTGGATGCGGCCCTGCCCCTGGTGACCAAGCTCAATCCGGATGTGCTGGTGATCACCGGCGATCACTCCACTCCCGCCCGGCTGAAGGGACACAGCTGGCACCCCAATCCCTTCCTGCTTTTTTCGCCCTATGTCCGGCCGGAGGGGTTCATCGCTTTCAGCGAACAGAACTGCGCCCAGGGAAGCTTGGGCACATTCCCATCTGTGGAAGCCATGCCGCTGATGCTGGCCAATGCGCTGAAGCTGGACAAGTTCGGGGCGTGAGTAGGTGGAGTAATCTTTGTTTCTAAAAAACTATACTAAGCACAGAAATGAGTAAAGAAATAAAACGGCAATTTAAGAATATTGATTTTGCGATGGTGGCCCGGCCCCACACCCCCATGTATTTGATTCATAAATACTGGGCCCGCAAGCCGCATAACGTGGTTTCGGAGTATATAAAAAACTACACCAAGCCCGGCGAGGTGGTGCTGGACCCGTTTTGCGGCAGCGGGCCAACGCCCATCGAAGCCATTAAGCTTGGCCGCAAGGCAGTCGGCTTTGACTTGAATCCGATGGCTAATTTTATTACCCGGATGACGGCGACGCCAGTGGACATAAATAAAGTAGACGAAATCTATAAGGATATAACAAAAAAGTGCAAAAAAGAAGTCGAAGCGCTGTATAAAACGAAATGTAAAAAATGCGGCGATTACTCGGAAATTATATGCACACACTGGAAGGGTACAATACCATTAAAAATATTTTACAATTGTCAAAAATGCAATAGAAAGGCGGAAAAGAAAGCAGACGATGAAGATATTACGTTGAATAAAAAAATAGAAAGAATGAAGATACCATTTTGGTATCCTAAAAATAAACTCTATTATAATGGCAATGCATTTCTTAAAAAAGAAAAAAGCGAAACAATAATTGATTTATTTACGCGACGCAATCTTATTGCATTATCTATAATTTTTAACAGCCTTTCAAAAATAGAAGATAAAAAGATTCAAAATGTATTTAAGCTTGCTTTTACCTCTTTGTCTCATTTGGCAAGCAAGTTAACCCCGGTACGACCCACCAGACAAATGAGTTCATTTTGGGCAATGCATAGTTTTTGGGTCCCACCAATTTTTATGGAAACAAATGTATGGCAACTTTTTGACAGTGCGATCAATGGCCCGCAAGGTATTATTTCCGGAAAAAAAGACTCAAACAAAAAGATACAATTATTTAAAGAAGCCAAAAAATTCGGCGAGCTTGAAGATGACGCAAATATATTTTTAAAGAAGCACAACGCGCTCCAGCTTACCGAAGCACTGCCCAAAAACTCGGTGGATTACGTATTCACCGACCCGCCCTACGGCGGGGCTATCCAGTATTTTGAGCTCAGCACTTTGTGGGCTTCGTGGCTGAGATACGAACTTGATTACGGCGATGAGATAACCGTCAATAAAAATCAGCAGAAAGATTTTGCGTATTACCACAAAATGCTTCGGAAGTCTTTCAAGGAAATTTACCAGGTTTTGAAGCCCGGTAAATACATGACGGTTACTTTTCACAGCACAGACATCGCCGTATGGAACTCCATCATCAAGGCGGTGGTGATGGTGGGATTTGATTTGGAGAAGATCATCTACCAGCCTCCGGCCAGGCCATCCGCCAAAGGGCTTTTGCAGCCTTACGGCTCGGCGGTGGGCGATTATTACATCCGTTTCCAAAAGCCCGAAAAGGACTCGCTTCAGACCGAAAAAGAAATTGATATGAATACTTACGAGATGGATGTGGTGGACAGCGCGCGCCGGATTCTTTATGAAAGGTCTGAGCCAACGATATACCAGCACATACTTAACGGCATAATGGCCGATCTGCAGGGCGGGCGCAATGTGCCGGTCGGCGCAAAAAACATTGATCAAGTGCTTAAAGATCACATAGGACAGGAATTTGAGCTGGTGCCCGTAAAAGACGACAAGGGTAAAACAATCGGACAAAAATGGTGGCTTAAAAACATTGAAGTTTCCACTTTCAACCAGCCTACGTTAAGCGACCGGGTGGAGCGGAAAATCATTGAAGTTTTATATCACAATGTAAAAGTTTCGTTTGATGATATTTTGCAGGCAATATTCATCGAATTCCCCAATGCCTTGACGCCCGAGACCCAGAATGTCCGGGCTTTGCTTGAGGAATATGCCACTCCCAGCAAGGATGGGAATTGGATGCTGAAGCCTTCTGTTAGAGTACGCGAGTCGGAACATTCCGAGATGATTTATTATCTGGCCCGGCTGGGCGAAAAAGCCAAATACGATGTTTGGATTGGACAACGGGAACAGGGCGAGGCGTATGGAAAAACGAAATTATCAACCCTTATCGTCAATAAGCCGCACTTGTGGCGGTTTACCCAAAATGCGGAAAGGGTCAAACAAATAGATGTAATCTGGCATGACAGGGGCCGGGTACAGTATGAGTTTGAAGTGGAGAACAGCACGGCTATTACCGAAGCCATTGTGCGCGGAGCCAATATCCAGGGGCGTAATATTAAAAGAATAATTGTAATACCCGAGGAGCGGGAGGGTTTGCTGCACCGCAAACTAAAAGAGCCTCTGTTGGGTGAAAATATTAAAAAGTTCAATTGGAAGTTTATATTTTACGGCGAACTTAAAAAATATTTTGAGCAAAACAGAAAAAAGGACAAACCCGATTTGGAGGCGTTGGAAGGCTTGTTAAAGATGCCCCGGGAGGCTCAGCCCAAGGAAAAACAGACAGAGATGAATTTTGAAGAAGAGACTGAACAAGTATAAACATGTTAACTAACCACAAAATAATCATCGGCGATTCCCGCTGCATGCAGGAAGTGAAAGACCAATCCGTTCATTTGGTCGTCACTTCTCCGCCCTATTGGCAATTAAAAGACTATGGGCATAAAAATCAAATAGGCTACGACCACAGCTACGAGGAATACATTAACAATTTGAACCTCGTATGGAAAGAAAGCCATCGGGTATTGCACGATGGTTGCCGTCTTTGCATTAACATTGGCGACCAATTCGCCCGTTCTGTCTATTATGGCCGTTATAAGATAATACCCATCCGCACCGAGATCATTAAATTCTGTGAAACAATAGGCTTTGACTACATGGGGGCTATCATCTGGCAAAAAGTAACGACTTGCAACACTACCGGCGGGGCCAGCATTATGGGGTCTTTTCCCTATCCTCGGAATGGCATAGTGAAATTGGATTACGAATTTATTTTACTCTTTAAGAAGTGAAGTACGGACAAGCGCCAAAACCGACAATAGAGGCCAAACATAAATCAGAAATAACAACTGAGGAATGGAACAGGTATTTTACAGGCCATTGGAATTTTGCCGGTGAAAAACAGGACAAGCATTTGGCCATGTTTCCTGATGAATTGCCAAAGCGTTTAATTAAAATGTTCAGCTTTGCCGGGGAGACGGTGCTTGACCCATTCTTGGGCAGCGGCATGACCATGCTGGCGGCTAAAAATCTTAATAGGAACAGCATAGGATATGAAATCAATAGCTCCTTTCTTCCGGCCATAAAAGAAAGAACAAGTTTTAACCAGCAGGATAAACTCAAACCTGCAAAGTTTGAAATTGTCAAACAAGACAAATTTCGCAGGGACTTCAACAGGGAAATCAAAGAACTGCCTTATATTTTTAAGGACCATATAAAATTTGATAAAAAAATTGATCCTAAAAATCTGAAATACGGTTCAAAGATAGACGGGACTGAAAGTAAACGCGAAGATTATTACACTGTAAAAGAGATAATTAGCCCAGAATTGATGAAATTGGGTAACGGACTGATTATCCGCTTGCTTGGTATCAAGGAAGATCCCAGCAAAAACGGTAAAGCCAGCGAATTCTTGGTAGGTAAAACACAGGGTAAACAAGTATTTTTAAAATATGATCAGCAAAAATATGATAGCAACAATCATTTGATGGCTTATGTGTATTTAAAAAATAAAACATTTATTAACACGCATTTACTTAAACATGGTTTTGTGAAGCCGGACCACAAAATTGTTCATAGATATATGAATAAATTTAAAGAACTAAGCCAACACAGGGTAAATGAATGAAGACAACCGTCAAAATCAAAAATTCTGAAATCAAGAAACTCCTTGATGTTGAAGCCTATCAATTTCCAAAATATTCCACGGCTATTATTAATTTGGCAAATCAAAACGCACAAGGCACACGGCCTAAGGTTGTGGGCCAAATGAATGAGTTGATAAAACAATTCCCGGGAACAAAAATAGGCGAATGGGAAGAATGGTATTTAGAAAAGCACCCGGAGGCTATTCAAAAGGCTACGAAAAAAATATCCGAGATGATGAAAAACTCTTAAAGGATGTGATCTCTAAAATCGATAGGACGATGATTGAAAACTGGGTAAAGGATTTAGTTGTAATTAAAACTTTCATAGGGTTGAAATTTCAAGAAGCGATTATAAGAAAAGGTGCCGAACTAAAGGGGCAAAAATATCGTTTGGCAAGGCCTGCAGAAGAATCGAAAAATATTGATGGGTATATTGGCAATATTCCGGTCAGCATAAAACCAATGTCATATGCTTCCAAGAAAGCACTGCAAGAAAAAATCGAAGCCAGAATCATCTACTACGAGAAAAAGAAAGACGGGTTATTGATTGACTATAAGGAATTATTTGAGTGACGAGCGTAATATTCATTTCTTTTATCCGCCTTCGCAGAAGACCACGGGCTATGCCCGTGGATGAATGCGCATCAGGTAGATGCTACGGCGGATGTCGCTGATTACTCAAGGCGGATAACCCCGCCACTGGCGGGGTAACCTATGGAAAGGAACCACGGGCTTTGCCCGTGGGGCTCCACCTGCTAACGCAAAAAAAAACGAAAGTCACAACTAAAAATTCTCAGAAAGATAATACCATGGCCAAGCCGATCATCATCCACGCCACCACCCTGTACAACGGCCAGCACACGCGCAACAACGTTTACCTGGCAGTGGAAGGAGACAAGATCACCGAGGTCTCCGGCAAAAAGACCAAGGCTGATGCCGAGGGCATTGTCACTCCGGCCTTCATCGACGCTCATTCGCACCTGGGCATGCACCGGGCCGGCGAGCCGGGCTCGGAGGCAGAGGGCAACGATATCACCGACCAGTTCCTGGCCAACAATGATCCCCTGGACAGCGTTTACTTCGACGACCCGGCCTTCGCCGAGGCAGTGGACTTCGGAGTGCTCTACAGCTGCATCGTGCCGGGTTCGGGCAACCTGGTGGGCGGGCGGGCCATGATCATCAAAAATTTCGCGGCCAACCGGGGCCAGGCCCTGCTCAAGGAATACGGCTTCAAGATGGCTCTGGGCTACAATCCCCGATCCACCGGCGACTGGAAGGGGCTGCGCCCCAACACCCGGATGGGAATCTACAGCATGCTGGAGAAGAAATTCGACCTGGCGCTGGCCAAGAAGCAGAAGGCCGACCTGGCCCGGCAGCGCAAGCTGAAGGAGCTGGACCAGAAAGTGCGGGACAAGGACAGCAAGCTGAACTCCCGGGACATCGAGGAGCAAAAGCAGATGACAGAGCAGGAATATGTGCTGGAGTTTGACACCGAGGAGAAGGCCCTGCTGGAGCTGCTGCTGGACAAGAAGACCGCCAAGGTCCACGTCCACAAAGAGGACGACGTGCTGTACCTGATTGATCTGGTCAAGAAATACAAGCTGACGGTTACCGCCGATCACCTGGGCGACGTCCACCACAAGGAGATCTTCGACCAGCTGGCCGACCAGAACATTCCCATCGTTTACGGGCCGCTGGGCAGTCTGCCCTACAAGGTGGAACTGCGCAACGAGCGCTACCGCAACGCCGAACTGCTGATGAAGTCAAAAGCCTTTTACGGACTGATGACCGACCATCCGGTGATCATGACCCCGGCCCTGCGCGACAGCCTGAAATATTTTTTGATCCACGGGATGAAGGAGGAGGAGGCCATCGGGATGATCACCTACAAGAACGCCAAGATTCTGGGAATAGAGGACCGGCTGGGGTCAGTGGAGCCGGGCAAACTGGCCAGCCTGGTGGTCTGGGACAAGGATCCTTTGCACCTGGCGGCCTTCCCGCGGCTGGTGATGGCCGAGGGCAAGGTCATCAGGAAACAGAAATAAATACCATCGTAAGGGCAATTCATGAATTGTCCCAACAATAATGGCGACGAATAAAACGAATATCCTGATAATCTACGATTCCTATACCGGCAACACCGAGAAGCTGGCCAAGGCCGTGGCCCAAGGCGCCGAGCAGGTAGAGGGCGCCAGGATCGTCGTCAAGAAAGCAGACAAGGTCAAGCTGCCGGATATGCTGGCCGCCGACGGAATTATCATAGGCTCGCCAGCCTACTACGGGCTGATGACTGCCAGGTTGAAAGGGCTGCTGGACAGCACTTTCAAGATACACGGGAAGCTGGCAGGCAAAGCGGGCGCGGCCTTCACCACCGCCGGCAGCACCGCCACCGGGGCCGAGACCACGCTGTTGTCCATTCTCACGGCAATGCTGATCCACGGGATGGTGGTGCAGGGCCGGTCCAGCGAGAAGCACTTCGGGGCGGCCTGCGTGGGCGCGCCGGATGCCAAGGCCATCAAGTTCGGGGAAGATCTGGGCAAGCGGACGGCCCTGTTGGCCGGAAAACTGAAAGCCTAAAACCTGAACCCGTTGACACCTGATAAATAGGGATGGAATGGCAAACAAAAGGGAAATCTACGAGGAACTCTGCCGGAACCTTAACAATTTGCGCTTTGAAAAGCTTTGCCGGCAGGTGGAAAAATTTGGCTTTACGTTCAATGGCGGCAAAGGGAGCCACAAAATAAACAAAGATGACGATTATTACAATCTCGACGACTTGAAACGTGCCCAAAAGCTGAGTTACGGCCAAAGGATGGAAATGCTGGAAAAGATCAACGAATTCCTGATGAAAACAATGTCTGAAAAAAACAAACGCATCAGCCTGAAACTTCAAGAAAATAATTTTTGATCAAAACCATGAAAACCAAACGCGCACTTATAAGCGTCTACGACAAGACCGGCATCGCCGAGGGAAAGAAATATATGTACGTTAGAGAACCTATAACTCAACCCCTTTGCTTCCCCTTCTCTTACCCCATGTCGGTCCGCATTTATCCAAGAGAAGGGGATAGAGGGGATGAGTTCCAAAGGTTCTCCGGAGCATAGTTCCTAAACCAAGGGCATATTCATAAGGGAGTTTTATAAATGGCTGTTAAAACAGATATAATTGATTTGGCAACCAATTTTACCAAAGAGGCTAAGACCGTAATCAAGATAGATGCTGCTTACCTTTTTGGTTCTTCGATCAACGGAAAGGACTTAAAACACAGCGATATAGATCTGGCCATAGTTTCACCTGACTTCAGCGGGTTTGGGTTCGCCGACCGTAAAAAACTAAATCCCTTGATCCTTAAATTCGGCGCTTCACTGGAAGTGCATCCCTTTAAAAAGTCCGACTTTTTAAGAAAAGATCCGTTCATAAAAGAAATACTTAAAACAGGAATAAAAGTCGCATAATGACCACCAAACGCGCCATCATCAGCGTCTACGATAAGACCGGCATCGCCGAATTCGCCAAGAAACTTTCCACCGCCGGGTATGAGATCGTCTCCAGCGGCGGGACCGCCAAATATCTAAGAGAGCAGGGCCTGACAGTCACCGATGTGGCCGAGGTCACCGGATTTCCCGAAATGCTGGACGGGAGGGTCAAAACTTTGCATCCCCGGATCCACGCCGGGATCCTGGCCCGCCGGGATGTGCCCGACCACCTGGCCAAGCTTAAGGAACACGACATCCTTCCGGTGGATCTGGTGGTCGTCAACCTCTATCCCTTTGAGGCCACCGTGGCCAAGCCCAATGTCACCGACGAGGAGGCCATCGAGAACATAGACATCGGCGGGCCTTCGCTGATCAGGGCCGCGGCCAAGAATCACAAAGACGTGGCGGTGGTAACTGATCCGGGTCAATACCAGGCCGTCATCTCGGAACTGGAATCCTCGGGACAGGTCTCTTGTGAGACCAAGAGGGAGCTGGCCCAAAAGGCCTTTGCCTTGACCGTCGGCTACGACGCGGCCATCAATAATTATTTTATCAACGGGCCTGCAGGGACAATTCATGAATTGCCCCAACAAGAATTACCGGAAAACATTTCCCTCAATCTCAAAAAATCACTGCCCCTGCGCTACGGCGAGAATCCCCACCAGCCGGCCGGATTCTATCTTCCCGTTGGAACGGAGCCGGCTTTTGAGCAGATCCACGGCAAGGAAATATCCTATAACAACATTTTGGACATGGCGGCGGCCTGGGAACTGGTCTCCGAGTTCTCCGAACCCTGTTGCGTGATCGTCAAACACACCAACCCCTGCGGCTGCGCCTGCGCCGATAATCTAAAAGCAGCCTATCTGCTGGCCCGGGACGGGGAACTGCCTCCCTCGCCCATCTCCCGCTTCGGCGGGATCATTGCGGTCAACCGGCCGCTGGACAAGAAAACGGCCGAGGAGATCACCGGACCCAACAGTTTTTACGAAGCGATCGCGGCGCCGGAGTTCGGGGACGGGGTCAAGGAAATATTTGCTTTGCGCAAGGGCTGGGGGCAGAACGTGCGGTTGGTAAAAATGTCCGGGGCGTCTGGTCCAGACCTTGCCTGGCGTTCGGCGGCCGGAGGCTGGCTGGTCCAGCAGCGCGACCAGATGTCTATTGATGAAACAAAGTTCAAACAGGTCACCAAGAACGCGCCGGCGCCAGGGCCGATGGAAGACCTGAAGTTTGCTTTCAAGGTCGTAAAGCACGTCAAGTCCAACGCCATCGCCATCGTAAAAGACAAACAACTGATTGGCATGGGGGCCGGCCAGCCCAACCGGCTGGCCTCGGTGCGGCTGGCCCTGCAGCAGGCCGGGGAAAGGGGCAAAGGAGCGGCGCTGGCTTCGGACGGGTTCTTTCCCTTCGCCGACAACATCAAAGAAGCTGCGGCGGGCGGCATTGCCGCCATCATCCAGCCCGGGGGTTCGGTCAAGGACGAGGATGTCATCAAAAAGGCCGGCGAACTGGGACTGGCCATGCTGCTGACAGGCATCCGGCATTTCCGGCACTAAATTTTTTCATAAGGAAACCATGAAGCAATGAAGTCATGGTTTGGCTGTTCCTGACTTCACTTGGAAGGACTAATTTTTTCAGGGATTTCCCCGCCTTCGTCCCACTTCCTCCTACGTCCGCTTAGGCGGACTACGGCGGACAAGTCGGCGGACAGGCTGGATTCCTTATTAAGAAGATACGGAGAAAATAAGATGGCCAACATACCTCCAATGCTGATGACCCGGCTGGCGGGCCAGCTGACCGGCTCCCTGCACAATCTTAAGATGTATCCGGCCAGTCATCCCACCTCCCAAAAACTGTTTGAGGCCAGCCTACGGCTTATAAAAGAGGCTATGGGCGATGACAATGCTTTGAGCTTCAGCCTGGCTGGCAACATCTTATTAATAAACGACAAGCCGGTGCCCGATTCCCGCAAGGAGGTATTCGCCAACTTCATTTCCGAACTGGGCAAGCGCAGCGTGGGCCAGCTGACCTTCAAGCAAGGCGTCGACCAAGATCAACTGCAGGGATTTTTTGAAACCATGGCCATGGATGTGGAGCAGGTCAAAGCCAAGGGAGGTCTGGCGGCGGTCCTGGCCCTGAGGGGCATTTCCAATATCATTGCTTCCGGCATTTCTTACGGCGGCTCGGGTGCCAGCGGGACGGCGGGACCAGGCGCCGGAGGCAGCGGTTCCGGATCCGGCGAAGGCAGCGGGGCCGGCATGGAAAGCATGTTGCCGGGTCAGGTGGTAGCCATGCTCAAGAGAGATCCATCCATGGTGACCGAGATGCTGTTGAAGGGCGTCCTGGCCATGGCCGACACCCCGGAAGGCCAGGAGAAATTGGTCAGTGACCTGGACCAGCTGGCCCTGATGGCCAAGGCCCAGGGAGGCGGGGAATACGCTTCGATGATGGCCAATGTGATCGGAAGCATGGATCAGCGCAGCAGCCAGATGGTCGCCCAGGTAAAGCTGGATAACCCGGAATGGTCCGACGTGGTGCGGGAGTTGCTGACCAGGTATTCCAACGAGGACCTGGCCAAAATGATCGTCAACAAAGCCGAGGCGCTGGCCCTGGAGACCAATAACGACCCGGTGGTGCTGGCGGAAAAACTGCGGGGCATGGTGGCCTCAATTCCGGCAGATAACGTCCGCAAGCAGACCTTGTATCCGCTGGTTCAGCCCAAGTTGCAATACTACGGGTTGAATGTTGAGGATTGCGCCTTCGTCTTCGGGCAGATATCCTCCACCCAGCCGGTGTTGGAAAGATATCTGGCTGACCTCTCTTCCCGACCGGCAGCGGAGATGGCCTCGGAGGCCGAGGTGAAAACCCTGCGCTGGATAATAAGGCGCGACGAGAACTGCAAGCCGGCCCTGGAGGGATTTTTGAAACTGCTGGGCGACGCCGGTGCCGGGGCCAGGGAAAGCGCCCTTTCACGGATGATGCTGCTGGAGGACGACCTGTTGGCCATCGAGCGTTTTGACCTGGCCGAGCAGGTCATAACCAGCATTACCTCAAGGCTGCGCCAGGAGAGCGACGCCCGGATCTACCAGCGGGCCATCGAGATGATCCAACTGATCGCCGACGAGCTCAAGAGCAAGCAGCGCCAGGCCCTGGTCACCTGCATCAGCAAGGATATTTCGGACATCATGCTGCTGATGACCGACAAGCCGGTGGCCAAGGACATGATAAGGATCCTGGCCCTGATCGGCGACGAGGCGGCCATCCGCTCCCTGATACTGGGCCTTTTGAAGGACCCGATACTAGAGGACGCGGCCAGCGCCCTGGCCGGCATCAAGGAAAAGACCCTGCCTTACCTGCTGGAGGCGGTGAAGGAGAGCGAAGACAGCAACATGCGTTTCAAGTGCATGTATGTCCTCAACAAGATCGGGGCCGGAGTGGAGGAGATGGCCATCAAAGCATTGGCCGATGACCGCTGGTTTGTGCGGCGCAACATGTGCGTGCTGCTTTCGTTGATGGGAACGGAGAAATCCCTGAGCCCGATGGGGGCTTTGCTGGACGACAAGGATCCCCGGGTGCGGCTGGAAGGGCTGAAAGCCCTTTATAAAATCGGAGGCCAGCAGTCCGAGGCCTGGCTGATCCGGGCCATGGGAGACAAGGATACCGACGTCAAAAAACAGGCCATCGAGCTGGCCGGCAAGGCCGGCGCCGAAGCTTCGGTGGACGCGCTGACGGAGCTTTATTACAAGCGGGATCTTTTGGGACGGGGAGAACCGGTCGAGATCAAAAAACAGGCGATAATATCTCTGGGAGCATTGGGCACCAGGACCGCGGCCACGGTATTGATGAAAATCGCCAGGGACAAGGACGCCGAGATGGCCCAGACCGCCCAAGCGGTACTGCCCGGGGTCCTGAAAAAAATAAAAGAACAAGAACCGAAAAAACGGGCTTAAAATTTGGACAGCATCAACGTCATAGATTTTGGATCGCAGTACACCCAGTTGATCGCCCGCAAAGTCCGCGAACAAAAAGTCTATTGCCAGATCGTTTCCTGCACTGCCGGAACGAAAAAAATCCTTTCAGGCGATCCCCAGGGTCTGATCCTCTCGGGCGGGCCGTCCAGCGTCTACGACAAGAATGCCCCCCGGATAAGCAAAGAAATATTCAGTCCCGGCCTTCCTGTTCTGGGCATCTGTTACGGCATGCAACTGATGGCTTTGCTGCTGGGCGGCAAGATCCACCGCAGCCGGGAGAGGGAATACGGACAGGCCACGCTGTATATGAAGGCAGAAGGCAGAAGGCAGAACACAAAATTGTTTCAGGGGGTGCCGTCCCAGAGCCAGGTTTGGATGAGCCACGGGGACAGCGTCCAAAAGCTACCGTCCAGATTCGTACCCATCGCCTCCACCGCCAACTGCCGGGTAGCGGCCATGGCCGATGCCGACAGAAAAATATACGGTCTCCAGTTCCATCCCGAGGTCAACCACACCGACCAGGGCCGGAAGATCATCTCCAACTTCTTGTTCCAGGTCTGCCGCTGCCAGGGCGACTGGACCACGGACTCCATCATAGAACAATTAGTAAAAGATATCCGGCAGAAAACGGGGAACTCCAAGATCGTGCTGGGCATTTCCGGCGGAGTGGATTCCTCGGTGGCGGCGGTGCTGATCTCCAGAGCGGTGGGAAAACATCTGCACTGCATCTTCGTAGACAACGGCCTTTTGAGACTGAACGAACGGGCCGAGGTGGAGCGGGTCTTTAAGAAACGATTCAAAATTCCCCTGATGACGGTGGACGCTTCGAATAGGTTCTACCAAAAACTCAAAGGAGTGGAGGATCCCGAGCAGAAGCGGAAGATCATCGGAAAAGAGTTCGTCGAAGTCTTCGCCGGGGCCGCCCAAAAAATAGGCTCAGTTGGCTTCCTGGCCCAAGGCACCATCTATCCCGACGTCATCGAATCGGTTTCCTTCAAGGGGCCGTCGGCCACCATCAAGAGCCACCACAATGTGGGCGGGCTTCCCCGAAACATGCGGAACCTTAAATTAGTGGAGCCCTTAAGGGAGCTATTCAAGGACGAGGTTCGGCAGCTGGGGTTGTCGCTGGGCCTGCCCAGGGACATGGTGATGCGCCATCCCTTCCCCGGCCCGGGCCTGGCGGTGAGGGTTTTGGGCGAAGTAACCAAAGAGCGCTGCGACACCTTAAGGGCCGCCGACAGGATATTTATCGATGAAATAAAGGCCGCCAATTGGTACGGCAAAATATCGCAGGCCCTAGCGGTGCTGCTTCCGGTAAAGGCGGTGGGGGTGATGGGCGACGAACGGACCTACCAGAACGTGCTGGCCCTGAGGGCCGTCAACACCACCGACTTCATGACCGCCGAATGGACCAGGCTGCCGGAAGATCTGCTGGCCAAGGTTTCCAGCCGGATAGTAAACGAGGTCAGGGGCATCAACCGGGTGGTATACGACATTTCCACCAAGCCTCCGGCCACCATCGAATGGGAATAAGTCCCGGCATATTTTCAAACCGCGAATCTGGCGGAACGATGGTTCTTAAATTGTCCATATTTTAGGAGCATAGTATGGTCGAAGATTTTGTAGACCAGGGGCAAAAGCTGGAAAAGCACGGGCACCTGGATCAGGCCCTCAACAACTATAACCAGGCGCTGGAGGCCGATCCCAACAACGCCGATGCCTGGTTTTACCGGGGCCGGATATTGAGCCGGACCGACCAGTTTGAAGACGCCATCCAGGCCTACGACAACGCCATCGCCATCAAGCCGGATTACGCCAAAGCCTGGTGCAACAAAGGCATTGTGCTGGGGGTGCTGGACCGTGACGAGGAGGCCCTGCAGGCCCTGAACCAGGCCATAAAACTGGCCCCCGATTTCATGGAGGCCTGGTATAACCGGGGCCTGGCCCTGCGCGATCTGGGCCGCTACGACGAGGCCCTGGCAGACTTTGACCAGGCGCTGAAAATAAAGCCAGACAATAACGACGCCTGGTTCAGCAAGGGGCTGACCTATAAGATCATGGGCAGGTACGACGAGTCGCTGGCGGCCATGGCCCAGGCTCTGGAGCTGTATTCGGACGACGGCGAGGTCTCGCTGGAAAAAGCCAAGGTTCACCTGCTGAAGAACCAGGCCAAGGAGGCGCTCAATTCCATTGCCAAGGCCATCGAGTCCGATGACGACCTCAAGGAGGTGGCCAAGACCGACGAGGAACTGCAGGCCCTGTGGGAGAGCGCGGAGTTTAAGAAATTAGTCAGCTAAGGGTTCAATGTTCTGAGTTTATGGTATTCTCTTTTTGCCACCAAGACATCCTTCTATTCATCAGGGTAAACTCCGACACAAAGGGATAATATATTAAAGGAACATGAAAGTGCCTAAAGTTAAAAAAGCCGTAAAAAAGAAGACGATAAAAAAGGCCGTCTTAAGGAAAGCCTCCAAACCGCCGGTCAAGAAGAAAACCAAAAGCCCGGCCCAGACCGGGAAAATCAAAAAGGCGGGGTCCCGCAAGCCAGCCAAGCAAAAATTAAAAAACAAATATTCCAGAACCAGCCAGAAAAAAGTAACCAAAGCCAAGGCGGTCAAGAAACCGATTGCTTCAAAGGCGCTTTCCAAAGAACCTTTGATCCTGGTGCTCAACCCTGGCTCCACTTCCACCAAGGTGGCGGTCTATAAAGGATCGAAGCCGCTGGTCTCCGAATCCATCGAGCACGACAAGGCCGAGATCGAGAAATACGCCAAAATAGTGGACCAGTACCCCATGCGTCAGGCCGTGATCCTTGATTTCCTGGCCCGCAATAAAATAGACCTGAAAACGCTGGCGGCGGTGGTGGACCGGGGCGGGCTGCTTAAGCCCATTTCCTCCGGCACCTATGTCATAAATGAAGTCATGCTCAACGACCTGCGCGAAGCCAGGAGAGGCGAGCACATCTCCAACGTGGGGGCCTTCATCGCCAGGGAGATTGCCGATGCCGCATCCTGTCAGGCTTTCATCGTGGACGCGGTCTCGGTGGACGAGTTCACCCCGCTGGCCCGGATCGCCGGGCTGGCCGGGATCGAGCGCAAATCCCTGCTTCACGCATTGAATATGAGGATGGCAGCCCGGCAGGCCTGCCAGGACCTTCACAAAAAATTGGACGAGGTCAACCTGATCGTGGCGCACCTGGGCGGCGGCATCTCCATTTCGCCGGTGAATCACGGAAAATTCGTGGACGTCAACAACGCCAATGAGGGCGGGCCGTTCTCGCCGGAACGGGCTGGCGGAGTGCCATGCGGCGATTTAGTGAAGATGTGCTTCTCAGGGAAATATACCAAGGACGAAATCCTAAAAAAACTAACCAGGGCCGGGGGCCTCATGGCTTATTTAGGCACCAACAGCGCTAAAGAGGCCGTGGAACGCGCGGCCAAGGGCGACGCCCAGGCCCGAGAAGTCCTATCCGCGATGTGCTACCAGATCGCCAAGGAGATCGGCGCCTGCGCGACCGTTCTCAAGGGCAGGGTGGACGCCATCGTGATCACGGGCGGCGCGGCGTTCAACGCGACGATCACCGACCAGATCAGGGAACGGGCGGCGTTCATCGCGCCGAAGTTCCTGGTGTTCCCGGGCGAGGACGAGATGCCGGCCTTGGCGACCGGGGCATTGCGGGTCTTGAAAGGAGAGGAGAAAGCAAGGGAATATTGATTTTTATGTTACCCTAAGATGCCTTCAATGCCTTGCTGGATGAAAGATGTAGTATATCCAACCGTGCCATCGCCTAGAGTTGGATGTCATCGAATCTAATAATATCAAATAAACCTAAGAAGAAAAATGGATAATCAAGCAAAGAAAGACCAAGGTACCAAGTGGCTTGGTTTTTGGGCGAATATTTATATGATTAGTAATGGCTGTATTAAGTTTTTTCCGTGGCTTTCAAGCTAGAGTTCTAACCAATGCTACTGAACTGGTGGTATCAATTTCTATTTTAGTGGGCATCCTTTTTGCTATTTTATATATTTATTGCGGGATAGGGTTGCGAAAACGCAAATTATGGGCCTGGATAGTTAATATAGTTTTGTTATTAATAGAAGCTATAGGGTTTATTATAATCTTTTCCCCCAATTTGGGTGTTGCTATTTTTAAGGTTATATTGTCGTTAGCTTGGTTGATACCTAATATTATCTATTTCTTGAAACGCAAGAATCTTTTTTCGTAAACCGACACCAGATCATGGGTGAAAATTTATGGCTTCGAGCATTGAATGTATAAAAAACGGGAGAAATACATTGATGTGGCGTATACTGGCCATCAACCCCGGCTCCGCCTCCACCATGTAAAACTAAGGATATATTTATGAAATTAAAAATCATCATCACTTTTGAAGACGGCTGGTATATTTCCAGTTGTCCCAGTCTTCCCGGCTGCCATTCACAAGGGCGGACGACAAAAGAAGCCTTTGCAAACATTAAAGACGCCATAAAGGGATACATTGCAAGTTATGCCAAGCACAACGAGCCTTTGCCGGTGCAGCCTTTTATCGAAAAGCAAATAGAGGTAAAATATGACCGTATTCCCGCTGGTATCCGGTAAAAAGCTGGTCAAAGCTTTGCGGCGAATAGGTTATATTGTGGATCATCAAACCGGAAGCCACATTATACTCAGGCATATTGACCCGCCGCATAGACGTTTGACTATTCCAAACCGTAGTGAAATAGCCAAAGGCACATTGCGCAGTATTCTCCGTGATGCGGGATTGAGCGTCGAGGAAATAAAAGAAATTTTATAAAATATATTTTTAATCGAAAGAATTCCTCGAAGCTCGCTGCGGGGTTACCCCAAAGGGAAAGTATGAAAACCGCAGGTTTTCATACAGATGGTATCTACACGATAGATACCTCGCAGCTTGCTGCGGGGTAGTTCATTAATGCAGATAATGTCGATAAGATAGAGAAAGCAATTAAAGATAGATTGAGCAAATTAATTGAATGGAAAAATAATAAGGGAACCCCCAACCGCAGATAAGACAGCATATACGCTACGGGCTTACGCCCTTGCCCTTCGGGACATCCCGATAAGTCGGGACGCCGTATATGCTGGGAATGTTAGCCATGCAACCTTTAAAGACAATACGACAGTATGAGCCAACTTATACCAATACAATCAACGGACAACATACTTCCAGAATACCGACAGACGCCAATCGGACTACTTTTGGAATACCACAATCTTAATCGACCGCTTGATATTTACGACCAGGCACAACTTTTAATCGGAATGTGTATGGACAACAGAAAACATTTACACATCCCCGACAACTTTGCTTTTATCATTCGGGCGGGTGGAGCAAACTTGCGATACAGTGAATTTAAAGTTTCATACGCTATTGCTGTTGGACAAATCAAACACATTGCGCTAATTGGACACAACCACTGTGGAATGGTCAATTTAATTTCACGCAAAGACGAATTTATAAAAGGACTTGTGGATATAGCGGGCTGGAAAAAAGAAGAAGCCGAAGAACATTTTAGGCACTTTGCGCCACTGTTTGAAATCGGCGACGAGACCGCCTTTATATTAAGCGAGACAAAGCGACTACGGCTGCGATATCCTAAAATTCAAATTGTTCCGATGATTTATTTGGTTGATGACAACAAACTTTACTTCATAAAAGAAAATTGAAAAACAAACGACAACCCAAAGAAAGGGCATGCATCTGACAGCGCCGACCCTCAAACAGGGGTAACGCGCTTCGTAGGGCAGGAAAGCAGTAAATTTGAAGTTCAGTGCTTCGCAGGAAGTTCAGCGGTAATAATCCCTGCCGGCGGGCAGCCGCAAACCCGCGACGTTGGTGATGCAGGTTCAGATATTAACAAAATAATTGGTTTCGGCTTGTCCGAGTTAGGGCGCCTAAAGAATGAAAAGATCAGCCAGATAATTGAGGCCATCGTCGCCATTATAACTAACTAACGATCAGATAAAATAACTGGAGGAACCGCCAGTGCCCTTCAAAGTCCTGGCCATCAATCCCGGCTCCACCTCCACCAAGATAGCGGTGTACGAGGATGGCAAACCGGTCTTCAAGGATACCCTGCGCCATTCCGCCGAGGAGCTGCCGCCCTTCAAGCGGATCACCGACCAATATGATTTCCGCAAGAAGGTGATCGAAGACGCTTTAAGCAAGGCCGGCATCAACGTCGAAGAACTGAATGCCATCGTGGGGCGGGGAGGGCTGTTCAAGCCCATCCCCTCGGGCACATACCAGGTCAACGAGGAGATGAAGGCCACGGTGCTGGAGTCGCGCTACGGCGAGCACGCCTCCAATCTGGGCTGCCTGATCGCCGCCGACGTGGCCCGGGATGCCGGCTGCAAAGCCTACATCGTGGACCCGGTGGTGGTGGACGAGATGAATCCGCTGGCCCGGTACTCGGGCCTGCCGGAGATCCCGCGCCGGAGCATCCTCCACGCGCTCAACCAGAAGGCGGTAGCCCGGCGGGCGGCCCAGGAACTGGGAAAACCCTACGAACAGCTAAATCTCATAATGGTCCACCTGGGCGGCGGCATCTCGGTGGGCATTCACCAGCAGGGCTGGGTGACTGACGTCAACAACGCTCTCAACGGCGACGGGCCGTTCGCTCCGGAGCGGGCCGGCGGTCTGCCTACCGGGGATTTGGTCGAGCTGTGCTTCTCAGGGAAATACACCCAGAAGGAGATCATGAAGCTGCTGGCCGGCCAGGGCGGCTGCGTCTCCCACCTGGGCACCAACGACGGCCGGGAGATGGAGAACCGGCTCAAGGCCGGCGACGCCAAGACGGCCCTGATCGTGGAAGCCATGGCCTACCAAGTGGCCAAGACCATCGGCGAGATGGCCACGGTGGTGAAAGGCTCGGTGGATGCCATCGTGCTCACCGGCTCCTTCGCCTACTTCAAGCAGTTCGTGGACTGGGTCATCGAGAGGGTGTCATGGATGGCGCCGGTCAGGGTCTACCCGGGCGAGGACGAGATGACCGCCCTGGCCGAGGCCGGGTTCCGGATGCTCAAAGGGGAGGAGCAGGCCAGGGAGTACGCCTAGGGCTGATTCGCTGCACAGCCCACCCCGGTCATTCCCACGAAGCTTGTCCTCGTGAAAACGGGGAGTGGGAATCCAGAAATGAAGTTATACTACGTCTATATGCTAGCGCAAGTTTCCTAGTTACGAAATGCAAGAAAGCCTAACTTCATATTTCTAAAGGCGTTACGTATTATTAAATGTATTATATAACTTAGTAAACTCGTTATTCTATAACGACAGTCAATCCCTGTCCTTGAGAAGCCTTGATATTACTGCATAAATATAATATATTGCTACTTATAAAATAATACTTGACAAATATTCGGCCATAGTGTATTATATAACTATGGCTACTATAA
>JACQXR010000108.1 GCA_016208585.1 candidate division TA06 bacterium
GGATTGTCAGCCAACCAGTCCAGTCGTTCGGTCTTCACCGCACCGCACCGTTTGCAGTCAACTCGTCGCACCTCAAACTCCAGGTACGTCCGTTTATCCCCGCAGGACAGGTCGCGAACCTGTCGGGTGGTGCGGTCATACCACGAATGGTGGACCTTCCCGCAGGTGCCGCACACCGTTTTTTTCCCCGGCGTTTCAGCCCAAGCATTACTGCCTGGGGATCACCGAATACTCCGCGCAGTCCTGCCGGGCGTAAGCCGGGGAAACGGTAGACGTCTTCCAATCGTTTGATCTTCTTCATACCGGAAGTTTACCATATTTTTACATTTGTTGCTATCAAAGAACTCGTTTACTGCCAACTACTTCAGCTCGCCACCAAGTTCGATTTTACCCACACTCATTGGAGAAGAGCTTAAGTTGGACGAGCACACGCTTAATTCGGCGCTGGACCCGGACGAGCAGTCCCGGCTGGAATTTGAGCCCGAGCATCTGGCCCTGATTCTAAAACGTCCCCAGAATTACTCGGCCCGGGAGGAATTTCTGTTCAAGGTATCATCATTCGGGCTGTTCCTGTTCAAAGACCGGCTGGCGGTGGTGGTCTCCGAGGATATTCCGCTATTTGAAGGCAAGATTTTCAACCGGGTGAGTTCCCTCAGCGACGCCGCCTTGAAACTGATCTACCGCTCCATTTACCATTTCGTAGAGCATTTGAAGATCATCAACATAGTCTCCGACTCCCTGGAATCCAAGATCAACTCCTCGATGGAAAACCGCTACCTTTTGAACCTGTTCACCCTGGAAAAAAGCCTGGTCTATTTTAACGCCATCAATTCCAATTCCATGGTGATTGAAAAGCTCAAATCCAACTCCACCAAAATCGGCTTTACCCCGGAGGAACACGAGTTTCTGGACGACATCACCATCGAGAACAACCAGTGTTATAAGCAGGCCGACATCTATTCCAACATCCTGGCCAGCCTGATGGACGCCCGGGTCTCCATAGTCTCCAACAACCTCAACGTGCTGATGAAGACCCTGAACATCATCACCATCGGGATAATGGTGCCCACCTTCGTGGTCAGCGCTTTTTCCATGAACGTCAAGATACCCATCCAAGAACATCCTTGGGCCTTCTGGATAATACTGGCCCTGGCCCTGGTCTCGGTGGCCGGGTTCATGATCTTCTGGCGTTTTAAAAAATGGTGATCTTCGGCAAGTAAATGTCTTTCATCAAGTCGTTAAAAGAGGGGTTGAACAAGACCCGACAGGGAGTACTGGGGCGGATCTCCGAACTGTTTACCGGGAAAAAAGCTCTGAGCGCTTCCGAATACGGGGAGCTGGAGGAGCTTTTGCTTTTGGCGGACGTCGGGCCCCAGGCCGCGGAAAAGCTGTTGGAGTCAGTGAAAACCGGAGACCAGGAACTGACAGCCATCGAACGGCTGAAGCGGAAGATGCTCGCCATGCTTGCCCTGAATTCAGAATTCAGAATTCTTGGATAGGCCCCAGGTGTGGCTGATCGCCGGGGTCAACGGCTCGGGCAAGACCACCACCATGGCAAGCTGGGAAACCTTTTGATCTCCGGCGGAAACAGGGTGATGCTGGCCGCGGCCGACACTTACCGGGCGGTGGCCATCGAGCAACTGGAACTCTGGGCTAAAAAGATCGGGGCCGGTTTCGTGGGTTCGGCCCCCAGGGCGGATCCGGCCAGCGTAGCCTTCGATGCGGTCAGCGCGGCCCAGTCCCAGAAAACAGATGTTCTTTTGATAGACACCGCCGGCCGGCTGCATACCCAAAAGCATCTCAGGGATGAATTAATCAAAATCCATAACACCATCGCCAAAAAAATGCCCGGCGCGCCCCACCAGACCCTGCTGGTGCTGGACGCCACCACCGGACAGAACGCCCTTTCCCAGACCAGGCTTTTTTCGGAAGCCATCCCGGTGCCTGGCATCGTGCTGACCAAGTTAGACGGAACGGCCAAGGGAGGGATAGTGCTGGCCATAGCCCAGGAGCTTATACTGCCGGTGGTGCTGGCCGGGGTGGGCGAAGGGGCGGAAGACCTGGGGATATTCGATGCCGTGGAGTTTGTGGAAGGTGTGCTGGGGTAAAATATTCGTGAAAGTATCTTGACAGACGTTGGTTGTATAGCATATTAGCAGAAATAAGACAGGCGCGAATATAAATATAACAGCATGCGCCATAGGCAAGCGTAGCCGGAATGTCTGGACTAATGGGGTGGTTGATTATTATTTCGGGCGTGCCCACTGTCGCCCCGCCCTTGACGAAGCGCATTCCGTTCGCGTTGGGAGGCTCACGATAAAATTTGCCAAAATTACGCAACGAAACATTATGGGGAGTTATGCCATGAATCTGTTAAATAGAATATCAACGGATCCCTTGATCTGCCACGGCAAGGCCTGCATTAAGGGTACCCGGATTATGGTGTCGGTTGTTTTAGATAATTTAGCTGCCGGGGTCAGTTTTGATGAAATCATAAAAAGCTATCCTTCTTTGACAGTGGAGGACATAAAGGCGGCCATTGGCTATGCTGCCGAGTTGACCAAGGAACAGATTGCCTTTAGTCTCCGGCACGCACGGATGAAGTTTAAGACCGACGAAAATTTACCGGCGGAAATAGCCGACTTGCTGCGTAAGGCCAAGCACGATGCGGCCACGGTTTTTGAGCAACGGTTGTCCGGCGCAAGCGACGACAGGATCGCCGATGTCTGCAAACGCGAAATGCGAAGAAAGACCGGGGGATTTGAAGTGGTTTATTGGCATAATTGGTATGTTGACGGCGTCTGGTCGGTAATTGATACTTTTAAAAATTGCATTGCCTTGTGCGATGGCCGGTTTTTAGATATGAAGACATTGGCTGTGTATGGCGATTCCAGTTGCATAATTTTCAAATAGCCGGATTTTTGGGTAAAGAACCCTCCGAATTGTTCAACATCAAACTGCCATTCTCTATTGACTTTCGCAGGATAATAGGTTATATTTATAGCACCTTCAGGGCGGGGCGCAATTCCCCGACCGGCGGTGACAGCCCGCAAGTCCCTTCCCGCGAAACACGCGAAATACTCAAAACAATACTTTGGGTTTAGTGTTCCTTTGACTTTGCTCAGGACAAGTTTTAGTGGGGAGTAAGATTGATCCGGTGGAATTCCGGAGCCGACGGTAAGAGTCCGGATGGGAGAAGGGCAAATCCGTTGGTTATTGCAAATTGAAAATTGCCGAATGCAAATTTCAAAACTACCAACAACGGCATACCTTGCCTTCGCCCGGCCCTGAAAAACATCAGGGTCGTTTTTTTATGTCCGATGCAATAGGCCAAGATACCAAATACATGGCGCAATCACTGGCGCTGGCAGCCCGGGCCGGAGGGCGCACCTGCCCCAATCCCATGGTGGGGGCGGTGCTGGTCAACAACGGGAAGATCGTGGGCCAAGGTTACCACCAGAAGGCCGGGATGCCCCACGCCGAGATCGAAGCTCTGGCCCAGGCCGGGGAGCAGGCCAAGGGGGCCACGCTGTATGTAACTCTGGAACCCTGCAATCACCACGGCCGGACGCCGCCCTGCACCGAGGCCATCATCAGGGCCGGGATAAAAAAAGTGGTCTATGCCACTGAGGATCCCAACCCCGTGGTCAGCGGGGGCGGCCACAAAACATTAACTGAAAACGGAATCGAAACGATCGGCGGAGTGATGGAAAAAGAAGCGGTAAAACTCAACGAAGTCTACTTTAAATACATGAAGAGCGGCCTGCCATTTGTGACCCTGAAGCTGGCGGTAAGCTTAGACGGCAGGATCGCAATGAGCCAGGGCACGACCACTAGCCTGTCCGGCGACGAGGCCCGGCGTTATGTCCACAGCCTGCGGCTGGCCCACGAAGCGGTAATGGTAGGGGCCAATACCGTGGTCGCCGACGATCCGCAGCTGACTGTGCGCCTGGTTGATAACCCGGAAAGCAAGCAGCCCACCAGGTTCATAACCGACGGCAAGCTTTCGCTTTCGCTTGATTCCAAAGTGCTGACCGACGGCCAGGCCAAGACCATCGTGGTCACCACCTCGGCCGCCGACCAGGACAAGAAAAAGAAGATCGAGGCCAAAGGCATAGATGTCTGGACAATCGGCAAGGACGCTAAAGGCTACGTGGACCTGAAGGCATTGCTCCACCAGATGGGGCTGGACGAGTACTGCAGTCTTTTGGTTGAAGGCGGAGGAAAACTGGCAGCCTCGTTCCTGAAACTGGGACTGGTGGATAAAATTGCCATGATCTACACTCCGAACATCATCGGCGCCCAGGGCGTAGCGGCGGTGGGGGAACTGGAGATCACTGAACTCAAGGACGCTTTCAAGCTACGTGATATGGACTGCCGGATGCTGGGGCAGGATGTTCTTATAGAAGGATATTTGGTAAAATAACAATTTCAAATTGCAGAATGCAAAATAAAAAATGCAAAATTATTAATGTTCACCGGGACAATTGAAATAACAGGAACGGTCAAAACCCTATGGCTAAAATCCACTGGGGCCGTGGTGGAAATCACGGCGGGTTTCAAGGATCTGGCGCTGGGTGAGAGCATCGCAGTCAACGGGGCCTGCCTGACGGTGGCTAAGATCCTTAAAGACGGCTTTGCCGCCGACCTCAGCCGGGAGACCCTGGATACTACTACTTTTAAAGTCTTAAGAGCCGGCGCTATGGTCAACCTGGAGCGGGCTTTGAAACTGGGCGACCGGCTGGGAGGGCATCTGGTAGCCGGGCATGTTGACTGTCTGGGCCGGGTGGAGCAAGTCACAAAAAGCAGCCGGGGCGGAACGATCGAGATCTCCGTAGACAGCAAGAATCTGAAATACATCGTCAACAAAGGGTCGATAGCGGTGGACGGGATCAGCCTGACGATGGCCCAAAAGACCGCCCGGGGATTCAAGGCCGCCGTCATCCCCCATACCTGGAAAAACACCAATCTGCAGAACATAAAGACCGGGGACAAAGTCAATTTGGAGCTGGATCAGATGGCAAAATATGTGGAGTCGATAATAAAAGGGGAGTGACAATTCAACCACAAGAGGCACCCTTCTATTCATCAGGGTAAACTTCGGCACAAAAAACTAAAGGGGAAAAAGGGCCAAAGAGTTGAAAAAGAGAAAAAGGTTGTCGTGTTTTTTGGGGGCCTATTCCAGTCAGAAGGATTTTGTGATTTATGTGCCCATTTGACTTAGCTCAGGACATGCTTTATGTGGCTAAATCCGGAATGTTATTTTTATAAGGGAATTGATGAGCAGCAAGTTGAAATTCAATACCATTGCCGAAGCGCTGAAGGACATTCGGCTGGGACGGATGATCGTAGTGGTGGACGATGAGGACCGGGAGAACGAAGGCGACCTGGTGATGGCCTCGGCCAAAGTGACGCCCCAGGCCATAAATTACATGGCCAAGGAAGGGCGGGGCCTGATCTGCGTCTCTCTGACGGTGGCCAGACTGGAACAGCTGAAGCTTTCGCCCATGGTGGAGAGCAATACTTCAAAACTCGGCACCAACTTTGCGGTCTCGGTGGATGCGGTCAAAGGCACCACCACTGGAATCTCGGCCCATGACCGGGCCCGGACCATCAAGGTCCTGCTGAATCCGAAGGCCAAACCCGTGGACCTGGCCCGCCCGGGCCATATCTTCCCCCTGCAGGCGGTGGAGGGCGGAGTGTTGCGCCGGGCGGGACACACCGAGGCCGCGGCCGACCTGGCCGGGCTGGCCGGGCTGTATCCCTCGGGCATCCTCTGCGAAATAATGTCCGACGACGGCAGCATGGCCAAGGGCCGGGCCCTGTTCGCCTTTGCCCGGAAGCGTAAACTGAAAATAGTCACCGTCAAGGACCTGATTTTATACCGCCGGTCCAAGCAGAAATTAGTCAAGAATATCCTCAGCCTGAAACTGCCCACCAAATACGGGGAATTCAATTTAGTTGTTTACGAGGACCTGATCGAGAAGTATCACCACCTGGCCCTGGTCAAGGGCGAGGTCAAGGGCAAAAAGAACGTGCTGGTGCGGGTTCATTCCCAGTGTCTGACCGGGGACATCCTAAGCTCGCTGCGCTGCGACTGCGGAGAACAACTGGCCTCGGCCCTGAAGATGATCAACAAAAAAGGCCGGGGTGTGTTCCTGTACATGCGGCAGGAAGGGCGGGGCATCGGCCTGGTCAACAAGCTGCGGGCCTACCGGCTTCAGGACAAGGGGATGGATACGGTGGAGGCCAACCTGGCTTTGGGTTTCAAGGCCGACGAGCGCGATTACGGGATTGGGGCCCAGATCCTGGCCGACCTAGGGCTGACCAGCATCAACCTGATCACCAACAATCCCCAGAAGATCACGGCCCTGGAGGGCTATGGCCTGAAGATCTCCAAGCGGGTAGGGGTGACAATCTGTCCCAATGCAGTCAATCTCCGTTACCTTAAGACCAAACAGGAGAAGCTGGGGCACATGTTGGATTTCGGCAACTGCGTCAACAATTAAGAAGGTTTACTAACCCAGATGGGGTTCTTTATCCGCAGATTACACAGATTAACGCAGAGTGTTTGGATTTATTTGTACGAAATAATTTTCATTCTTAGAAATCCATAAACTAAAGATATTACTGATTAGGGATATTCGCACCAACAAGAGTTAACCCGTTATGTAAAAAGTTTTTTATTAAAGGAGAGAAAATGAAGCACAGGGTTTATCAAGGCCAGTTGAACGCCCAGGGCAAAAGATTCTGCCTACTGGTCTCCCGGTTTAACGATCTGGTGGGGGCCCGCCTGTTGGAAGGCGCCCAGGACTGTCTGCTGCGGCACGGGGCCGAGGCCGGCCAGATCGACATAGTCTGGGTGCCGGGTTCCTTTGAGATCCCGGGGGCAGCTTCCAAACTGGCCGCCTCCAAGCGCTACGATGCCGTGGTCTGCCTGGGCGCGGTGATCCGCGGCGACACCCCGCATTTTGATTACATCGCGGCCGAGGTGGCCAAGGGCGTGGCCCAGGTTTCCCTGAGCACCGGCGTGCCAACCATCTTCGGGGTGGTAACCACCGACAACCTGGAACAGGCGCTGGAGAGGGCCGGCAGCAAGTCCGGCAACAAAGGCTGGGAGGCAGCCCTGTTCGCCATCGAGATGGCCGGCCTCTACCAGAAGCTCGGCAAGATTAAATGAGCGCCAGGCATAAATGCCGGGAGCTGGCCTTGCAGGCTTTGTACCAGATGGAGATCACCGGGTCCAGTCCGGAGGAGGCGCTGGACGATATCCGGCAGAGGAATTCCGGCCAGGCCATAGACTTCACCATCAGTCTGGTGCAGACGGTGGCCCAGAATGCCAAGGAGATAGACCAGACCATCGAGCGCTCGGCCAAGAACTGGAAGCTTTCCCGAATGGCGGTGGTGGACCGGAACATCCTGCGGCTGGGAGTGGCCCAGCTGAGGTACTTGTCGGCCGAAGTGCCGCCCAAGGTGGCCATAGACGAGTCCATAGAACTAGGAAAAAAATTTGGCGACGGGCAGTCCGGCAGATTTATCAACGGCATCCTGGACAACGTCTACAAGGAACTGGCCAAGCCGGTCTGAAACTCTAAATATTTTATGGTGATGTTATGCGTTATGTCATCATCTCGGACATTCACGGGAATCACCAGGCCTTAAGCGCGGTCAAAGCCAGCCTGGAAAAAGAACAGCCGGACGAGGTGATCTGCCTGGGCGATATCGTGGGCTACGGGGCCGAGCCCGGAATCTGCCTGCGGGAAACGCTGGAGCTCTGCCATACTGTGGTGGCCGGGAACCATGATCACGGGGTGGCCGGAAGACTGGAGACGTCGTTCTTCAGCGCCAATGCCCGACGGGCGGTGGAGTGGACCGCCGGAGTCCTGACTCCAAAAGAAAAAAAGGTTTTATACGATCTGCCCCTGATGAAGGAAGTATTCCTGCCGGATATTTCCTTCATAGCGGTGCACTCGGCGCCGGAGCAGCCCCAGCAATGGCGCTACATCCTTTCCATGGACGAGGCCGAGTACCAGTTCGAACATTTCTCCCGGCCGCTCTGTTTCATCGGGCACTCACACCAGCCAATGTTCTGGCGGCTGGGGTCCGATGGAGAATGTTCCGTAGCGGGCCGGGAATATTTACGGCTGGAGCCGGGGAACAGGTACATCATCAATGCCGGCAGCGTGGGCCAGCCCCGGGACGGGGATCCCCGGGCCTGTTATGCGGTCTACGACAGCCAACGCCGGGAACTGATCATCCGGAGGGTGGAGTACGACATCGCTGCCGCCCAAAGGGACATATTGAAAGCCGGGCTGCCGGCTAGGCTGGCCGAGCGGCTGGCCCAGGGGGTTTGAGCCGTAATTCTATTACCTTAGGAAAGACAGGAGCACCTTCGCTGAAGCTATTGCTTCCGCTAAAACTTTGGCGCTTTCAGCCATAGGCTGATCCGCCGTGCTTGCGCCCCGCCGTTGGCGGGGCTTCAGCACGCCATGCCCCGCCTAAAGGCGAGGCTCCGCTTTGCGGGGCCGTGGGCAGGCGTGGAGGAGAAGAAGCCAGTCGTTAAAGCGTAAGCGGATTAACAGGATACATTATTTTTACAAAACACTAACTTTAGACCACCGTGCCAGTTAAAGTTGCCATAATAATTCCCCATCACAACGGGCAGAAACTGCTGGAGAACTGCCTGTCCTCGCTGTTCCAGACAGAATACCCCGATTATAAGGTCTATCTGGCGGACAATGCCTCTTCCGACGGCAGCCCCCAATGGGCCAAGAAAAATTATCCCCAGATAGAAATCATCAAAGCAGATAAAAATCTGGGCTATGCCGGGGGCTGCAACCTGGGCATCAGGTCCACCACCGAGGATTATGTCGTTCTTTTGAACAACGACACCGAGGTCAAGCCTGACTGGCTAGGCAGGCTGGTCTCCACAATGGACGAGGATGGCACCATCGCCGCTGCCCAGCCCAAGATCCTATGGCTGAAGGACCGGACCCAATTTGACTATTCCGGCGGGGCCGGGGGCCTGATGGACGTTTACGGCTATCCTTATTGCCGGGGACGGATGTTTGAAGAAAAGGAGAAGGACCGGGGCCAGTACGACCGGCATCCCGCCGATATCTTCTGGGCTTCGGGCTCGGCCTCCATTTACCGGCGCACCGCCTTAGACGTCGCCGGCCTGCTGGACGAGGATTTTTTCATGCACATGGAGGAGATAGACCTGGCCTGGAGGCTGCACCTGCTGGGCTGGCGCGTGATTTCCGTTCCCGGTTCGGTGATCTTTCATCTCTCCGGAGGGTCTCTGCCCACCGGCAATTTCCGCAAGATGTACTTGAACCACCGCAACAGCCAGTTGATGATGTGGAAGAACTATTCCCTGGCCTCGCTTTTACGGATCTGGCCGGGCCGGATGCTGCTGGAAGCGGCCGCTTTCGCCAAGGCCGTGATCTCGGGCAACTGGGAGTGGGCCCGGGCCATTGTGCTGGCGGGTTGGTGGCTGCTGGAGAACCCACTGACGATCTGGAAAAAGCACCGCCAGGTTCAAACAATCAGAAAAGTTTCCGACCGCCGGATCAGGGAGAAAATGTTCCCGGGCAGCATGGCCCTGGAATATTTCATTAAGCATAAAAGAACTGCCCAACAATTGGAAGGTAAACGATGAAGCAGGCGTTAAAGAAAACATTATATTTAGTTTTACGGATAGTGATCAGTCTGGGCTTGATCGGCTGGATACTTTTAAAAGTGGACCGGCGGGAGTTGGCTGAGTCCCTGAAAAACATCGAGTACTGGTATTTAACCGCGGCCCTGGCGGCCTATCTAATGGTCAACGCCCTTTGCACCTGGCGCTGGCAGATACTGCTGGCGGCCCGGGGCATAAGATCCGGTTACTGGAGGCTCTTCCGGTACTTCCTCAATGGCCTGTTCTTCGGCAATTTTCTGCCCACCACGGTGGGGGGCGACCTGGCCCGGGCCTACTTAGTGGTGGATGACTGCAGCAAAAAATCCGAGGCCCTGGCCTCGGTGCTGGTGGACCGCTTCATTGGGCTGTTCGGGGTGATCATCACCGGCATCATCGGTTTGGTCCTGATGGCCAAGACTGGCCAGGAGCAGGCCCTGCTGCGGTATATGGCCATCGGGGTGGGCGTCATCCTGGCCTTGGTGGTCCTGTTCCTCAACAAGGCCCTGATGCGAAAACTGCGGGTGCTGCTCAAACTGCCGCTGCTGGCCGGGGCCGAGCACCAGATCGTCGACTTCTACCACTCGCTCTACGTCTACCGCACCCACAAGAACGAGGTGCTGCTGGCCTTCCTGCAGTCCCTGTCGGTCCAGCTGTTCGTGGTGGTCACCGCCTACTTCATCGCCCGGTCCATCGGCATCGACATCGCCGTGATACCCTTCTTCCTCTACATGCCGGTGATCGCGGCCATCAGCATGGTGCCCCTGTCCATCAACGGCTGGGGCCTGCAGGAGTGGGCCTTCATCGTGTTCTTCGGCCGGGCCGGGGTGCCCAAGGCCGAGGCCCTGTCGCTGGGTTTTGTCTACCATCTGGTGGCGGTGGCCATTTCGGTCTGGGGCGGGGTGCTGTGGCTGATGTATGGTCACCGGAGGAAAAAAGGAAGACATTTGTAAATAATTAAAGAATATTTTATGATAGTGCGATCTGGATTTCAGCTTTTGTCTTCTCGCCAACCGGGATCACAATCGGTTTGGGGAGGAACCGTTTCCAGTCTGGGCTGGCAAGATTAATTGAGGACTTGGCAGTGTCAACGGGGATGGGTATAATGATGAGGCGTCTCCAGTCTGGGCTGGCAAGATTAATTGAGAGGCGTCTCCAGTCTGGGCTGGCGTAAACAGTATTATTTTCCAAGTTAGAGACAACCGGGCTGGCCGCGAAAATCAATCCGCAGGCGATCAGGAACAGTGTAAAGTTTTTCATTTTGTCTCTCTTTATTTTATGGTTTTTGTTTTTCATGCTCACATCATAAATATAGAGCAATTGCCGTGCCAGCAATTGCTGATAAACAGCAAGGCATTGATTGTGGGCAGTTTACTTCATAGCGTAACATTAGATACTGCCGCCTAAATGCGTTTAAAAAGAAAAAATAGCGTTACATTAGTCCCGAATTTGTTACTCGGATCGGGATATTCATTGAGGCTGTCAATGGTCTTAAAGAATACTATGGATTTTATCCCTTTCCTGTGATACAATAAACGTTTGACAATTTTTAATGTTAAAGTTAACAATTTTGAGGAAAAATGAAAATCAAATTCAATATTTTGCTCATTCTTCTGGCGGTGCTGGCCGCTTTTGGAAAATCCCATGCCACCGCCACCCGTCAGGAGAGCCTGCCCGGCATATCGGCGTTCATGCTGGATGATCAGGATATTTTCAACCAGCCTTCGCTGACCCCGTTTTACTACCGGGCAGCCATAGTGGACTTAAGCGGGGACAGCAGCCGGATAACCGGACAAAGCTCGGCGCTTTTAACCTATGCCAACCGGGAGCAGACCTTTGGAGTCATAGGGCTGGCCGTCAATTACCGCTCGGAGGCCGCTCAGAATTTGATCAACTACATTAATCCATTTGTCGATACCCTGGGCATAGACGAAAATCTGGTTGATAAAATCAGGGACAATGGCCTGGGCCTGAACCTGCCGCCGATCCCGCAACTGGGGTCAGAGTACGACCTGATCTACGCCCGCAAATTAAGAGACTGGACCGCCGGAGCCAGAGCCGAGCATTCCTTCGGTCAAAGCAGTTATTCCTATTCCCACGTGGAGAACCAGGCCAACTGCTCGGTTACCGGCCTGACCTTAGGTTTGGGCTATGATCCCAGCGATGCGGTCAGGATTGATGCCGGACTGAGTTATGGCAGACTTTCATTTGAAAGCAGCTATACTCTTTCAATGCCGGATCCTCTTTCAATACTTAATTCTACCGAAAGTCTCAAGTCCAAAGGCCTGGGGTATCTGGCTTTTTCCAGCCGGGCTTTCTTAAGTTTGAATGAAGAGATGGTGCTGGTTCCTCTGGTCGATTTCAAATATTTTGACCTGGGTTACGACTATGCCAAAAACTATACTTTGGTGACCGCCGGAGGAACAGATCAAAGCACCGAACTGTTTCTGGGCTGCGGCTGGCAGTACCGGGCCGACAACCGGATGACGTTGTTGGCCGGGCTGGGATACGGTTATCAGAGCCGGACCATTAAAGACTCTATGGTCTACCATTCCCTGCAGGAAAAAAGCATTGCCAGTTACCCGTCCATAACTGCCGGTGTGGAGTCTAATATAACCGGCTGGCTTACGGTACGGGTGGGAGCAGAAAAGAAAATCTTATCTCAAAGCTTTACCACAGATTTTTTTGATAACACTACGCTGGTAGAGAAAACTGTTACCCAGCCCTACGATTTGGCCTTGGGGCTGGCTCTAAAAATGCGGGGGCTTACAATGGATCTGATGCTCAACCCCAAGCTGATATATTCCGGGGGAAACATTGCCAGCGGTAGCAGGAATTGGCCGCTCACCAGGGCTTCGCTGGTTTATAGGTTTTAACGGAGGTTAGTCCACTCTAAAAAGGGTGTTTTTTGCGTTTTCCGACTTCGTAATGAGATGCCCGGGAGCTTTTCACCACAAAGGCACAAAGACACGAAGGGCTATAAAACTGGGTTCGTGGAAAACATATGTCAAAATGAATAATATGCTTGGTGCCTGGTGGTTAGTAAGGACTATAACCCATTGACTTACGGCATCTTTTGCGATGCTCACTGATAATTTTAATGCGGTGCCGGGGCTATAGCGGCCAACGAGCGGGCCATAAAACGAGGCGGTTTACCCGTTAAAAAAGGGGTCATTTTGACTGTTTTTAGAAGTTGTGCTGGAAGTTATTGCAAAACAGGCATTTATAAGCTTGCGTTCACCAAAATGCCCTCACAGGTAGTGAAATGCCGCTCACAGGTGTTGAAATGCCGCTCACAGGTAGTGAAATGCCGCTCACAGGTCCTGAAATGCTGCTCACAGGTAGTGAAATGCCGCTCACAGGTAGTGAAATGCTACTCACAGGTGTTGAAATGCCACTCACAGGTAGTGAAATGCCGCTCACAGGTAGTGAAATGCCGCTCACAGGTAGTGAAATGCTGCTCACAGGTAGTGAAATGCCGCTCACAGGTGCCGAAATGCCGCTCACAGGTGGTGTAATGCCCACTTGTAGCGTCAGCTCTGCGAAATCATGGAAGAAGAAAAAATATATATTAGAAAAACACTTTCATTGCGCATAATAAGACCGTATTATGGCGATGAAATCGAGAAGTTTATCACCGCTGGCAAAGAAAAAAGCAAAGCCGATGGGGCCGATGGCGCTTTAACAAAAATTTTCTGGGACCGGCTGAAAGCCAGTCACCCTGAAATAGTGAGTGCCGGTGAATTCTACGGTTTGTTGTGTGCTATGCGAATGGAGGCTGTTGTATATTACAACAGAGCCATTTCTAAACTTTACCAAAGTTTGATAGTCGACGTCGACGGGGCGCAGGTAAGCACGGCCAAGGCCCTCAGCGCCGGGCCTTACCATGAGTTCAGGGAAAGGTTCACCTCTTATATTTCGCTTGGCTTAAGGCAGAAACTGCAGAGCAATTTCCGCAGGAAGGAACTATTGCGCTGCCAATTGGCGCTGCCAACCGCCAAGTCGGACCGCTTCCCCATACCAATATCCAAGCAGGTTGACAAGCAGGGCAAAGGCGGATTCAAGGTCAGCGAACTGCAGAACGGGGACTTCATAATTGAACTGCCCCTTATGGCCTACCATAAAGCCAAGGGCAAAACCGAAAGGGAATACGTTGAGCTTGATGCCGGGCCTGCCATCCTTAATATTCCCGTCATCCTGTCCACTCAAAGGAGGCGGGCCAATAAAACCTGGTTCAAGGATGAAGGAACCGATGCCGAGATCCGGCGGGTCATGTCCGGCGAATATAAGGTTTCCTGGCTGGAAATTCTGCAGAGGAACCGCTTTGGCAAGGCGCACGGCGACTGGTACGTCAACTTCACCATAAAATACCAGCCAAAGGACTGCGGGCTTGACCCTAAGGTGAAAGGCGGCATAGATATCGGCCTTTCTTCGCCCTTGGTGTGCGCCGTCACCAACAGCCTGGATCGTTTGACCATACGTGACAACGACCTGGTGGCATTCAACAAAAGGGCATTGGCGCGCAGGCGCACCCTTTTGCGGCGGAACCGCTACAAGCGGGCCGGGCACGGCAGCGCCAACAAGCTGGAGCCAATAACCGCCCTTACCGCTAAGAACGAACTTTACCGCAAGGCTATAATGCGGCGCTGGGCGCGCGAAGCGGCCGATTTTTTCAGGCACAACAAGGCCGCGGCGGTGAACATGGAGGACCTTACCGGGATCAAGGACCGCGAGGATTATTTCAGCCAGATGCTAAGGAGCTATTGGAACTACAGCCAGATGCAGACGGTTTTGGAAAACAAGCTAAAGGAATACGGCATAGCGGTAAATTACATAAACCCTAAAGACACATCAAAGACCTGCCACAGCTGCGGGCATGTCAATCAGCATTTCGATTTCAGTTACCGTTCTGCAAACAAGTTCCCCATGTTCAAATGCGTGAAATGCGGTGTTGAATGCGGGGCCGACTATAATGCGGCCCGCAACATAGCCGTTGCTTAGTTAACCCAGATCTTTGAAAATCGAATAGAGATTCATTTTCGTCCCGCAATGATGGGTATAGCCTTTGGCAGAGTCCCAAATTTGCGGATAAGACGCGGTTGCTTTCAACAGCCGAACATCGAGCTGCCGGCGAACTTGTTTCTGCCGGGTTACAGCCTCGAAACAAACCTGCGACTTTTTCAGCATGGTGCGGGTGCGGCTTCGCAAAAGCCGCAACTGCTTTACTTGCCGGCCGTTATGATGCCCTTGGTTTAAATAATGTTGATGAGAGCCTGTTACTAAGGCCCTTCGCAAAATGACGGCTTTGACCGGTTGAATGACAGGTATTTGCGGGTGTAGAGGGGGGGGGGGGGGGGTAACAAGTCGCACG
>JACQXR010000109.1 GCA_016208585.1 candidate division TA06 bacterium
GGCATATCTCACAATGTTACTTTTTAAGTAGGGTTGTGTGCAAGTCCTTTTACATCGCATTATATGCCAAGATGACTGTATTTACAAGTGTTTTACACGTATCCCATCTCAGTTTATCTGTTTTTAACGCTTTTTTCAGGTTATATTTATATTCTCGCTATTGTTCTTTTGGCAACGTCTTGCTCAAAATCAACTGAACCCGAAAAATGGGAAACAACCAAAATCCCTACCGATAGCATCAGTGTTGGTGAGAAAACAGATAGCACTATTTCTTTTACTGCACGTTCATGGGGCTCTAATGGTTGTTATGTTTATTCACATAATGAAGTAAATAGAGTCGGGGACGATATAAACATAACAATATATGGTAAATACCCAACAGCTGCATATTGCACAATGGCATTCATCCCAATTTATACGCAAATGACTGTACAGATACCTCAATCCGATACATTTTATTTTCATTTTTGGAATTCCGATGTATCCAGTTACGACACGACCATTATTGTCCCGTAAGTTTCTATATTGGTTTGCATCTCGCAGTAATAGCCTGCAAGTACGGCTCGAGCCTAATCCTTGGTGACATGATTTTCTAACTCATATCAAAATATTCAAACCTGTTATGCCCATGTTATCATCAAATCAAATCCGTCAATTATTCCTTGATTTCTTCAAATCCAAAGGCCACACCATCGTGCCCTCGGCCACGGTGGTGCCCCAGGACGATCCCACCCTGCTGTTCACCAACGCCGGGATGAACCAGTTCAAGAAGATCTTCCTCAACCTGGAGACCCGCGATTACCAGCGGGCGGTCGACAGCCAGAAGGTCTTGCGGGTCTCGGGCAAGCACAACGACCTGGAGGAGGTGGGCAAGGACCACACCCATCACACTTTTTTTGAGATGCTGGGCAACTGGTCCTTCGGCGATCCAAAATCTGCTGATGGCATAGGCAAAGGGTATTTCAAGAAAGAGACTATAGAGTTCGCCTGGGAGTTCCTTACCCAAAAGGCCGGACTGGACAAGAACAGGCTGTATGCCACGGTGCACATCAGCGATGACGAGGCCTTAGGGCACTGGCTCAAATTAACCAGCCTGCCCAAGGAGCGGGTGCAGAAGTTCGAGGACAAGTACAACTTCTGGGAGATGGGCGAGACCGGGCCCTGCGGGCCCTGCAGCGAGATCCATTACGACCGAGGCCAGAAGCACGGTTGCGGCAAACCAACCTGCAGGCCCAACTGCGACTGCGGGCGGTTCGTGGAGGTTTGGAACTTGGTGTTCATCCAGTACGAACGCCAAGCCGACGGCAGCTTAAAGCCCCTGCCGGCCAAGCACGTGGACACCGGGATGGGCTTTGAGCGATTAGTGCACATCATGCAGGAAAAGGATTCCAATTACGCCACTGACCTTTTCACGCCCATCATAAAACAGACCGAGGAGATCTGCGGTAAAAGATATTCTCCTGATAAAAAAGAGGGGACCTCCTTTCGGGTGGTGGCCGACCACATCAGGGCGCTGGTTTTTACCATCGGCGACGGGGCGCTGCCCTCCAATGAGGGCCGGGGCTACGTGGTGCGCCGGATCCTGCGCCGGGCCGCCCGGCGCGGGCGTTTGCTAGAGATCCATGAGCCGTTCCTGTACAAGTTATCGGGCCGGGTGATAGACATCATGGGAGAGGCTTACCCCGACATCAAGCAGCGGCACGAGCATATCGCCATGGTGATCAAGACCGAAGAGGAGCGGTTCGGCGAGACGCTGGACCTGGGGCTTTCGCTGTTTGATCAGATCGCGTCAAAACTAAAAGCCTCCAAGGGAACTGTCATTTCCGGCCCCGACACTTTCAAACTATACGACACCTTCGGCTTCCCGTTGGACCTGACCCAGGTGATGGCCGAAGAGCGGGGTTTTAAGGTGGATTCCGAGGGCTTTAAACAGGCCATGACCGGACAGCGAGAACGGGCCCGGGCGGCCCGGGGCGAGGTGGCCTACACCGCCGCCAAGGAAGTAGACTATCCGGCCTGCATCTTCGTGGGCTATAACAGCCTGGTGCAGAAGACCAGGGTCAATGGACTATATATTAAGGAATTATCCATCGATAAGGCCGAGAAAGGCCAGACCGTGGACATCACCCTGGAAAACACCCCGTTCTACGGCGAGGGCGGCGGCCAGGCCGGGGATATCGGCTTTTGGGAGAATCCCAATTGCCGGATCAAGATACTCAATGCCGTCAAGGCTTTCAACGGCTCCACGGTGCATCATGCCGAGATCATTTCCGGCTCAATAAAACTGAAGGACGAGGTCACCGCCACGGTGGACCAGCAGGCCCGTTTAAGCACCGCCAGGCACCATACCGCCATTCATCTTCTGCAGGCGGCCTTGCAGCAGATCGTGGGCAAGCACGTCCAGCAGCAGGGCTCCATGGTCAGCCCGAAGAGGTTGCGCTTTGACTTCACTCATTTTGCCGGACTGGACCAGATGCAACTGGACGAGGTGGAGCACCTGGTCAACCGCAAGATCATGGATAATCTGCCGGTGGCCGATCAGCAAATGAAACTGACCGAGGCCCAGAAGACCGGGGCCATGGCCCTGTTTGGGGAAAAATACGGGGAAGAGGTCCGGGTGATCTCCTGCGGGGATTTCTCCAAGGAACTGTGCAGCGGGACCCACGTCAAGCACAGCGGCGAGCTGGGGCTGTTCAAGATAATCAAGGAGGAAGCCATTGCCTCCGGGGTGCGGAGGATCGAGGCCGTGGTCGGAGAGGCCGCCTATAAGCAGATCAAGCAGGACCAGATGCTGGTAGCCGAGATTCAGTACCGGCTGAAGGCTAACCGTGAGGACATCGTCAAAAAGCTAAATGCCCAGATGGAGGAATTAAAGACGTTGGCGAAAGCCAAGAAGGAGGAGGTCAAACTTCAGCAGGGTAGTCTAATAGAGGGTTTGTTTAAAGAGGTTAAAAAGGTTGAAGACGTTCAGTTGTTGGTCAAGTTGCTGGATGGTTTCACCCAGGACGGCATGCGGGAGATGGCCGACAAGCTGCGGGTCAAACTGCCGGGCGGGATCATCATACTGGCAAGTACGGACGAAGGCAAGTTTGGGTTCACCGTTGCGGTGGGCGACGAGCTGATCAAATCCAAGAAGTTCATGGCCGGGGACATCGCCAAGAAGATCGCCGCGGCCACCGGCGGCAAGGGCGGCGGCCGACCTCAGCTGGCCCAGGTGGGCGGGAAGGACGAGGGGAAACTGAAGGAACAGATGGGAAAGATAGAGGGAATCATATTCAATAAATTATGATCACCATCCACTCAGATATTTTATAGAGTGACTATGGAAGATGACGGAGGGGAAGTGATGCCTAAAGTTACTTACGATGAGGTCGGATACTGGTCCGAGGTGAAATTAGATATTATCAAAGAATATGCCCAGGCATATACAAAGATATTGTCTAATCAGTCGTATTTAAAGTATTCATACATTGATGCCTTCGCAGGTTCGGGAGTGCATCTGGCTAAATCTACAGGCGCGTTTATACCCGGCAGCCCATTAAATGCTCTGTTGGTTAAACCACCATTTCAGAACTATCATCTCATTGATATTGACAAGGACAAAGCAGCCAACCTTAGAACACTTGCAAAAGATTACCCCAATGTAGAAATATATGATGGTGATTGTAATCAAGTATTGCGCGATCAAATATTCCCCTTAATAGATTACAAAAGATACAAACGGGCATTGTGTATTTTGGACCCTTATGGATTGCATCTTGATTGGGACATAATTTTGACTGCCGGCCAGATGAAAAGCATTGAAATATTTCTCAATTTCCCCGTGATGGACATTAACATGAACGTCTTAAAGCACAATAAAGAAAAAGTATCTGCCGAACAAATCGAGAGGATGAATGCATTTTGGGGTGATGAAACGTGGCGGCAGGTAGGCTATGCAAAATCAAAACAAACTTCATTTCTTGGTGAATCAGAACTGAAAACCACGAACGATATTTTAGAATTAGGGTTTCGAAAAAGATTAAAAGAAGTGGCGGGTTTTAAATATGTCCCAGAGCCCATACCCATGAGAAATTCTTATAATTCCATTGTTTATTATCTCTATTTTGCTTCGCAAAAACCTGTTGCGTCCGAAATAGCCGATCACATATTCACAAAATATAGAAATAAAGGGTTATAATGGCTCTTACTAATATAGAATGGACCGAAGCAACCTGGAACCCTGTTACAGGTTGCACCAAAACCAGCCCGGGTTGCGCCAATTGCTATGCCGAGCGGATGACCAGGCGGTTGCAAGCTATGGGCCAGCATAATTACAGGAAAGGCTTCAAGGTAGCCACGCACCCGGCTATGTTGGATTACCCTTTGGGCTGGCGCAAGCCCAGGATGATTTTTGTTAATTCAATGGGTGACCTGTTCCACGAAAGCGTACCGGTATCATTCATCCAACGGGTGTTTAAGGTAATGGAGAGTGCGCATTGGCATACTTACCAAGTATTGACCAAACGGGCAGAAAGGTTGTTCGACCTCGCCCCTGAATTGTCCTGGCCAGATAATGTATGGATGGGGGTTACTGTAGAAGATAGAGAGCATCTATACAGGATAGACAGTTTGCGCACTACCAAAGCCAAAGTTAAATTTATTTCTTTTGAACCACTGCTGGGGCAGATTGGCAAGGTTGATTTAACAGACATTGATTGGGCAATAGTAGGCGGCGAGTCCGGCCCAGGCGCAAGACCCATGCAGCCCGAATGGGCCAGAGAATTACGAGACCAATGTATAAAAAATAAAGTGCCGTTTTTTTTCAAACAATGGGGCGGGTTTAACAAGAAGAAGGCGGGCAAAATACTTGACGGAAAGATATGGATGAGAATGCCCAAGGTTTTAGAAGACAAAGTAATTTGAGACTATGATCACCATCCATCACCAACTCTGCGGCCAGTGCGGGCTCTGCGCGGGCGTTTGCCCGGTGCAGGCCCTGGCACTTCATGCCTGGGGCTTGGAGGTTGAAAATAAAAAATGCACCGGCTGCGGACAATGTGTTACAGTATGCCCCACCGGGGCTTTAACCTCACCCTCCACCTCCGCTGGCACTAAGGCGGACAGGCGTCCCTCTCCTAATGCCTTAGGAGAGGGAGTTAGGGAGAGGTCCAAAGGAGGCAAATGATCTACCAACAACTGCTGAAAACCGCCAAACAAAAGGGCTCTAATTTCCTGGTCCTTTTGGACCCGGACAAGTGCAGAAAACAGGACGCGGCCAAGATCGGCCAGTCTTTGAACGACGCCGGGGCCGACGCCATCCTGTTCGGCACCAGCCTGCTGATGTCAAACAAGATAGATGATACCATCAAGGCCTTGAAGCAGAATTTCAAGAACCCGGTGATCATCTTTCCCGGCAGCGCCTACCAGGTCTCGGCCCACGCCGACGCCATCCTGTACCTGTCGCTGGTTTCCGGTCGCAACGCCGATCTGCTGATCGGCGAGCAGGTCAAGGCCGCGCCCATGCTCAAGGTTTCTGGCCTGGAGGTGATCCCCACCGGCTACATGTTGATCGAGTCCGGCAAGCTGACCTCGGCCAATTACATGAGCCACACCATGCCCATCCCCCGGGACAAGGCCGACATCGCTATGGCCCACGCTCTGGCCGCCCGGATGCTGGGGATGAAGCTGATCTACATGGACGCCGGCAGCGGGGCCCAGCACAGCGTCCCCGAGGAGATGATAGCCGGGGTGGCCAAGTACGCCGAGCTTCCCGTAGTGGTGGGCGGGGGGATCAGAACGCCCGATGAGGCCGGGGCCAAGGCCCGGGCCGGGGCTGCCGCGGTGGTGGTGGGGAACATCCTGGAGAAGAAAGGGAACATCAAGACGGCGGCGGAGTTCGCCAGAGCTATACACTTTAGGGCCAGAAGCTGAGGCTCAAGAAGGTGGGAAGTTCAGAAGATATCGAGGTTCGGCGCATCTTCGGAACTTCACAAGTTCGCAACTTCATAATTTAGTAAAATATATTTTAGAAAGGTTGACAATGAAAGGCGTCATCTTAGCCGGCGGCCTGGGGTCCAGGCTGCGCCCCCTGACCAGTATCACCAACAAGCACCTGCTGCCGGTTTACGACCGGCCCATGATCTACTATCCTATCCAGACCTTAGTGGAGGCCGGGGTCCAGGACATTATGCTGGTGACCGGGGGCAACGCGGCCGGCGATTTCCTGCGCCTTTTAGGCAACGGCGAGGAGTTCGGGCTCAAGCACATCAACTATACCTACCAGAAGCATGAAGGCGGGATCGCCGAGGCCTTAGGGCTTTGCCGGCACTTCGCGGGCAACGACAAGGCGGTGGTGATGCTGGGCGACAACATCCTGGACGGCTCCATCAAAAAAGCGGTCAATGATTTTGAGAAGCAGGAATCAGGCGCCAAGATATTCTTAAAAACCGTGGACAATCCCAAGGAATACGGGGTGGCCGAGCTAAAAGGCCAACTGGTCAAGAACATCGTGGAGAAGCCCAAGAACCCCAAGAGCAACTACGCCGTGATCGGCATCTATATGTACGACGCCCGGGTCTGGAACATCCTGAAGACCCTGACGCCTTCGGGACGGGGCGAGCTGGAGATCACCGACGTCAACAACGCCTATATCAAAAAAGACATGATGACCTACGAGATCATCAAGGGCTGGTGGGGCGACGCCGGATCTTCCATCGAGGACCTGTGGCGGGTCAACCACTACATCGGCCAGAAGGCGGAGCGGGCCAAGTGCAGATCCTAGTCACCGGGGCCAAGGGGATGCTGGGCACCGACCTCTGCGCCGAGCTCAGCGCCCAGCACCAGATAACCGGGGTGGATATCGGCGATTTCGACCTCTCGCAAAAAAAAGCGGTTAAAGCCATCGCCGACCTCAATCACCAGTTGGTGGTGCATTGCGCGGCCATGACCGACGTGGACGGCTGCGAGTCCGACCCCGATAAGGCCTATCTGGTCAATGGACTGGGAACCCGGCATGCGGCGCTGGCCTGCCAGAAGCTGGATATTCCGATGCTGTACCTCAGCACCGACTTTGTTTTCGACGGCGCAAAACGTGAACCCTATTACGAGTGGGATAGTCCCAATCCTCTGGGCCACTATGGCCGGTCCAAGCTGGCTGGTGAGATGGAGGTCCGGGATCTTTTGAAAAAATTCTACATCGTGCGCACCTCCTGGCTTTTCGGGATCAACGGAAAAAACTTCGTGGCCAGCATCCTTAAAAAAGCCAGGGAGACCGGGTCTGTCAAGGTGGTGGACGACCAGACCGGCTCGCCCACCTATACCCGCGACCTGTGCAACGCCCTGTCAATGCTGATCCAGAGCGACCTGTACGGCGTTTATCATCTCAGTAATTCGGGATCCTGCACCTGGCACCAATTGGCTAAAAAGGCAGTAGAACTGGCCGGGATCAAGGCCGAAGTACTTCCCATCAAGTCCCACGAATATCCCACTCCAACCAAACGGCCGGCCTATTCGGTGCTGAACAATTTTGCCTGGACAAAGGATTTCAAAATCCCTCTCCGGCCATGGGAAGAAGGCCTTAAGGATTACATCCGCGAAACAATGCATGTGCAGTGTTGAAAAGTTGCAGTGGCATTTTAAGGTAGACAAGATTTACATGATTTACGGGATTCTTTATAAATAAAGGGCTAGAAAATCCTGTTAATCCTGTCAAAAAATATCATCTATAAGCTTATAAATCACCAAAATGAAAACGAACAAGGAAATCCAGGCCGTCAAGGCCGAACTCTTCAAGAGCTCGTTTGCCTTGCAACAGACTGCGGTCCTGCAGTCCGCCAACATCCATAAGGCCGCCCAGGTGATCCACCAGGCCCTGAAATCGGGCGGCAAGCTGCTGATCTGCGGGAACGGTGGCAGCGCGGCCGACAGCCAGCACCTGGCCACCGAGCTGGTGGTTCGATTCCAGAAGGAACGGCGGGCCCTGGCCGCCCTGGCCCTGACCACCGACGCCTCGCTTTTGACAGCCGAGGCCAATGACCACGGCTTCGACGCCATATTCTCCCGCCAGGTGGAGGCCTTGGGGAATAAGGGCGACGCACTTCTGGCCATCAGCACCAGCGGCAATTCGGCCAACGTGCTCAAAGCGGTGCAGGCCGCCAGAAAGAAGGGCCTTAAGACCATAGGCCTTTCGGGCGGCAGCGGCGGCAAACTTAAAAAAACATGTCACCTCTGTCTGCTAGCTCCGGGCGACGCCACCTGCCGGGTACAGGAGTGTCACCTGGCCATGGAACATATCATCTGCGGCCTGGTGGAAGGCTGGCTGGGAAAGAAATAGATCCCCAAAGGTCATCATTCAATCCGTAGCACGAATATAAAAATCGTAGCACAAATATTCCCATGAACAATTGCTGGAAAATATTCAGGAATTTTGACATCCGCCTGGCCTCGCTGGCCTTGGGCCTGCTGATGTGGTTGCATGCCGCCACCGAGCGCGAATACCAGCAAAAAATATACTGTCCGGTACTGGTGACGAACATTCCGGCCGGTTTTGTGCTGGCGGCCACGCCCTCCTTGGTTCCCTGCCAGATAAAGGCCCGGGGCAAGGACATGATAGTATTCAAACTGATTCCCCCAAAAGTGCTGGTGGATATGGCCAACCGCCAGATAAAAAAACTGACGGTCGGCCTGTCACCGGTTCTGCTGCGGTACCCCTTCAACCTGAAAGCGGCGGAAGCGGCTTTTGTGAACAATGAGATTACCGTCAATCTGGACCGCCAGGGGCGGAAGGAGGTCCGGGTGCTGCCCGACGTTTCCGGCATCCCGGCCAGTGGCTATATAATCTGCGACAGCACGTCTACCGAGCCTTTACGGGTGACCATCACCGGTCCCCAGCGCCAACTGGAAAAAATAGACAGCGTCTACACCCGGCCGGTCAAGGTGGACGGAAAATCGGAGAATGAAAGGGTTTACTGCCGGGTGGCCCCGCTCGACAGCCTGCTGTTCCGGGCGGACCCGGAGTCGGTCTGGGTTAAATTGTGTTTCGAAAAGACCCAGGAGCGCTTATATAAAAACGTGCCGGTAACGCTTTTGAACCGGGGCCAGGGTTATCTGGTCAGCTTTTCCCCTGGAACCATAGATCTGGCGGTGGCCGGGCCCCGGCAGCAGCTGCAGCAGATCGAAGCCGGGCAGTTCAGGATCACCCTGGACCTGAAGGGGCTGGCCCCGGGCCATCACCGGCTGCAGGCCGTGATAGAACTGCCGGACAAGCTGGAACTGATCGCCGCCGACCCCCGCGACTTTGAGGTGGACATCAAATGATGATCTTGGGCATAGAGACCTCCTGCGACGAGACAGCGGCGGCAGTGGTGCGGGACGGGAAAAAGATACTGTCCAACGTCATTCATTCCCAGACGGTGCACCGGCAATACGGGGGAGTGGTGCCGGAACTGGCCTCGCGCGATCACCTGAAAAAGATAGTTCCGGTGGTCAGGGAGGCCCTGACCCAGGCCGGACTTTCACCCCGTCAAATAGACGCCGTGGCCGCCACCAGCCGGCCCGGCTTAGCCGGAGCCCTGTTAGTGGGCTTTTGTTTTGCCCGGGGGCTGGCCCAGAGCCTAAACGTTCCCTTCGTTTCGGTCAACCACGTGGAGGCTCACGCTCAGGCCGCTTTTCTGGATAACCCGGAACTAGAAGCCCCTGCCGTGGCCCTGGTGGTTTCGGGCGGGCATACCTCGCTCTTCCACATCGCTGCCGATTTCCGGTTCTTCCTGATGGGCCAGACCCTGGATGACGCCGCCGGCGAGGCTTTTGACAAAGTGGCCAAACTTTTGGGGCTGGGCTATCCCGGAGGGCCGGCTATAGAACAGCGGGCCAAGTTGGCATCTTCCGGCCAGATCGTTTTTCCCAAGGCCCTGCTGGGCCCGCAGAGCTTGGATTTTTCCTTTTCGGGGCTTAAGACCGCGGTCTTGAATTACGCGCTGGATCCGAAGAACGGCGGCCGGGAAAATATGTCCCCAGAACGTATCAACGACATCTGCCGGGGCTTTCAAACATCGGTCTGCGGAGTCCTGACAGAAAAAGTAAAAAGAGCCTGCGAACTGACGGACTGCCGGAATGTCATAGTGGCCGGCGGGGTGGCCGCCAACGGTTTTCTGCGCCAGAGTCTGGCCGAGCTGGAGCGGAGGGAGGGGCTGAAAATTGTGATCCCCGGCATCAGGCTCTGTACCGACAACGCGGCCATGGTGGCGGCCTGCGGAACCAGGATGCTGGACAGGGGGCAGACAATCAACGACAACACGGTACAGGCAAGGGTCATATGGCCAAAATATCAAAATGTCTGAACTGGCCCAAGATCATCCTGGCTTCGGGCTCGCCCCGGCGCAAAAGCCTGCTGGAAGCAGTGGGATCTGATTTCAAAGTAGTGGCACCCCGGGTGGATGAGGACGGGGCCGCAGACCTCAGTCCCGAAACCGCGGTCCGGAAGCTGGCCCGGGAAAAAGCCCTGGAGGTCAGGTCCCGTTTGTCGAGGTACGACAGGAAACGTCTGATAGTGGCGGCCGACACGGTGGTGGCCTACCGGCATCATGTTTTGGGAAAACCTCAGGATAAGGCCGAGGCGGTACAAATGCTTAAAATGCTCTCCGGCCGCTGGCACCAGGTCTATACCGGACTGTGCCTGATATCTCCACTTGATGGCAGGATCATCACCGGCTTTGAGACGACCAAAGTAAAATTCCGCCGGATGTCATCCGGCTACATAAATAATTACGTGGCCTCGGGCGAGCCGTTAGACAAGGCCGGAGCCTACGGAATCCAGGAGCTGGGGGCGCTGCTGGTGGAAAGGGTGGACGGCTGTTATTTCAACGTGGTGGGCCTGCCGCTGATGAAATTAGATAAGATGATCAGGAGACTTAAGATTAAAAAACGGAGCCGCTGATATCCGCAGATTTACGCAGATTATGAAGATTTTTCAGGTTTTCCTTGTTTTATATATTTCCCAGTGTCTTTAGTGTCAATTAATGTCAAACAATTCGAGCAATCAGGGAGAAGTTTATTTCATGATCAAACCCATAGAGTGGAAGAACGGCAGCATAGCGCTGATAGACCAGCGGGAACTTCCGGGCCGGCTCAAGTACCTGAACTGCGATAACGTGGAAAAGCTGGCCTGGGCCATCGAAACACTGGCGGTGCGCGGCGCTCCGCTGATAGGCATCGCCGGGGCCTATGGCCTGGCGCTGGGTATCAGGAATTCGACGGGAAAGAGCCTGCAAAGGGATTTCACCGCCGCCTTTCAGCGGATCAAAAAAACCCGGCCCACTGCGGTCAACCTGTTTTGGGCGCTGGAAAGGATGGAACAAAAATTCAAGGCTCTGGCCCAAAAGGGCGCAGCCCTTGCGGATATCAAAGCATCCCTGCTGGCCGAAGCAAAAAAGATCCAGGCCGAGGACGCCGCCGCCTGCGCCATGATCGGGCGGTACGGCAGCGCCCTGATTGAGCCAGGCTCCAGCATCCTGACCCACTGCAACAGCGGAGCCCTGGCCACCGGGGGGATCGGGACCGCTCTGGGAGTGATCTTTACCGCCTTCAAGCGGGGCCGGATAAAAATGGTCTATGCCGATGAGACCCGGCCCCTGCTGCAGGGAGCCCGGCTGACCGCCTGGGAGCTGATGCAGGAAAAGATACCGGCCACCCTGATCTGCGACAACATGGCGGCTTTTTTGATGGCCCAGAAAAAGATAGACTGCGTGATAGTGGGGGCCGACCGGATTGCCCGGAACGGCGATTTTGCCAACAAGATCGGCACTTACAGCCTGGCGGTGCTGGCGCAGCATCATAGAATACCATTTTATGTGGCGGTCCCGCTGTCTACTTTTGATTCCAAAATCAAAAACGGCCAGCAGATTCCCATCGAACAAAGAGAACCCGAAGAAATAAGATCCTTCGGTAGCATTACCACCGCCCCGCCGGATATCGCCGTATATAATCCTTCTTTTGACGTTACGCCGTCACATTTTGTTACTGCTTTCATTACCGAACAGGGAATAGTAAAACCGTCTTTTGAAAAGAACATTCCGGTTATAAAAAACAAGGAATGATGGTCTGATTCTTTTGGTATTACGGGGTTTCAAAAAAACCATTAACCTGATCAGGGAAATCCATATAAGTAAGCTCTATTCGGATAAATCAATAAATCCAAATCCAATTTAGTATTGACTTTTCAGAAATTTTTGATATAATTAACGTTCTTTGTCTTAAAACACTCCTCCATGCAAAAAACTTAAGCCTTGGGGGCAGGGGTTTATTATTCTTTTTTGGGCTGTTTTGCCCACCTAGCTCAGTCGGTAGAGCGCGTCCTTGGTAAGGACGAGGTCACCAGTTCAACCCTGGTGGTGGGCTCCAGAATTACTACCCGCGAAACAAACGAAAGCCACAAAAGCATTTTTAGTGTTTTTAGTGCGAAAAGAAAATAGTCAAAGATTATCATAGGAGAAACCATCATGGCCAAGCAGAAATTCGAGCGAACCAAGCCGCATGTCAATATCGGGACGATCGGGCATGTGGACCACGGCAAGACGACCCTGACCAGCGCCATCACCAAATATTTGTCGGAACAGGGGCTGGCC
>JACQXR010000110.1 GCA_016208585.1 candidate division TA06 bacterium
CCCAGATTCCACAGCCGGTTATTGAAGGTTATTTTTTTTTCGGCCGGGGCGCCGGGCTTTTGGGCATAGGAAAGCAAAGCGCTTTTGATCCAGGCCAGGTCCTCGGGGAGAAGCTCCAGGTCTTCCCAGGCCAGGCCCCTTCCCAGCACCAGTCCCCCGGCCTTCTGGTTGTGCATTATTATCCGGCACTCCCGGTCGGTCAGCACTACTGACTGGGGCAGCCACTCCAACAGCCCGGACATCATCAGTCCGGGTAGATGTCCGGGGTCATCTGGAGAATTGGCCCGGCCGCTAGCAACGGCCGCCGCAGAGAACCGATTGATTATGTCGCTTTTATCGTTCATGGTTTATGGCTGATCATCTTCGCCGGAAAAACTCTGGATAAAAAGCTCCACCGCCAACGGGTCAAACTGGTTCCCGGAATTCTCCTTGAGCTCGGCCAGGGCCTGCCGGGAATCAAAGGTAGGCCGGTAGGTGCGCTGGGTGGTCATGGCGTCGTAGGCGTCGGCCACCGCGATGATCCTGGCAAACAACGAAATGTCCTGGCCCTTGACCCCGGCCGGATAGCCGCTGCCGTCGTAGCGTTCGTGGTGCTGGCCGATGGCCGGCAATACCTTTTTCAGCTGGGCCACATGGGTCAAAATTGAAACGCCGATCTCGGGATGCTGTTTCACCAGCCGCCACTGCTCTTCGGTCAGGTGGCTTTTGACGTTATTCAGAATGGAATCGGGCAGGCCGATCTTTCCCAGGTCGTGCAGCAGGGCGGCCAGCTCCAGCATTTTCTGATCCTGGCTGCTCATTCCCATTTCCTTAGCCATCCGGGCGGAATAGCGGCGCACCCGCTCGGAGTGGCCCCGGGTGCGGGGGTCCTTGGCGTCGATAGCCTCCACCATGCTTTTGATGGTGGAGAAGAACAGCGTTTCCAGCCCCTCGTAAAGCCGTCCGCTCTCCAGCAGCAGGGCGGCGTAGGAGGCAAGGGTCGCCAGCATCTTGACGTCCCCGGAGCGGTATATCCCTTCGGTCCTGGGCCCCAGTGCCAGGGCCCCGATGGGATGATTTTCATTGACGGCCAGCGGCAGGGCTATATGTTTTTTTTCGTCCACCTCCGGCTTGTTCCGCTCCGCGGCCCGGCGGGCCAGGGCGCCGACGGCCTCGCGGTCCATCTCTCCTTCCCGGCGATTGATGAAGCGGCAGCCTCCCTCCAGCAGCATCAAACAGCCGCAGCTGGCCGAGACCGCGGTGGCGGCCGTGTCCAGGATGGCCGCTGCCCGGGACTGATTGTCTCCGGCCATCCCCAGCTTGTCGCTCATCTCAAAAAGGGTGGCCAGCTGCTCGTAGCGCTCGGTTATCTCCTGGGTCAGCGAGAACGACTCCTGCTCCTGGGCGCTGATTTCCCTGGCCAGTTTTTTTGCGATGTCCAAAGCCGGACGGATCCGGTTTTTCGGGCCTTTAAGCAGAAGTTTTCGCCGGAACTCCGGCAGCGGCAGGACTTCTCCCTGATCATCTCGGCCCAGGGATGGGTTCTGTTCCAACGGAAAAAATTCCGCCCTGCATCCCAGGTTCTCGGCGGCTATTTTGATCATGGCCTCTAAATGCTCCGGAGGCAGAACGATTATGCCGTTTTTATGAGTCATTAACCTTTAACTATACCAAATATTTATTAAAAGTCAATGATTTTTTATGCGGTTAGCTCATTTTTCAAACCCGGCTTCCGGCTTTGGTATTTTGGGTTTGTTTATAGCCATTGATTTTTTTACCCCAGCGGCAATTCCTTCCGATTATTGCCCTATTATTGATGGCCCGATTTGAAAGAATTCCGGCCGGGCCGGAGGCCGTCGGATGTTTGGGCCTGTTTTTTTTTAGGGAATCCTTTATGCGCCTATCCTTCCTTTTCCGAATCCGCCGATGACATGGATACTTCGCCCCGCTGCCAATCAAACTCTGAAGGTCCTTGTTTTGAAAGGCTTTCTGAAGAGCGCCTGGCCGGATGCCCGAAGGTTTTGCTCCCCAGCCGTTGATTGGTTAAATAAATTGTTTGATTTATTGTTTGATTTATTGTTTGATTATCCTTGACTTTAAAAGCCTGCTTTTGTTAAACTAATTAATTGTTTATATTGTCAGAAGCATTTTATATATGGCAACCCAATATAATGATTAGGTTGGTTTTGTCTGATTGCACCGATAAAAAATTAGTGTAGTCAAGGTTTTAATCTGTTTAATGTCGTTTGCGATCTCATTAATAACTTTTAATTCTCGTGGCCAAAATAGACGAACTGTTAAGAATGCTGGTCGCCCAGCAGGGCTCGGACCTGCACATCAAGTGCGGCGAGCCTCCCATTTACAGGATCCACGGACAACTGGTGCGCACCAGCCTGCCGGTAATGTCGGCCGACGACACCAAGGTCCTGCTGTACGAGATTTTGAGCGAGGAACGGCGCCAGAAATACGAGCAGACCCACCAGCTGGACATGTCCTACTCTATTCCCGGCGTCTCCCGCTTCCGGGTCAACGTCTTCAAGCAGAAGGACGCGGTGGGAGCAGTGCTGCGGGTCATCCCCCTTTTGATCAAGACCATCGACGAGCTGGCCCTGCCCCAGATCATGAAGCGGGTCGCCCTGTATCCCCGCGGCCTGATCCTGGTGACCGGCCCCACCGGCTCCGGCAAATCCACCAGCCTAGCCGCCATGATCGACTTCATCAACGAAAACCGTTCCTGCCACATCATCACCATTGAAGACCCGATAGAATTCCTGCACCGCGACAAAAAAGCCTGCGTCAACCAGCGCGAGGTCGGGATCGACACCCACAGCTTTGCCGGCGCCCTCAAGCATGTGATGCGCCAGAACCCGGACATCATCCTGGTGGGCGAGATGCGCGACTTGGAGACCATCAGCCTGGCCATTACCGCGGCCGAGACCGGGCACCTGGTGATGGCCACCCTTCACACCGCCGACGCCGCCCAGACCGTGGACCGGATCATCGACGTCTTTCCCCCGGCCCAGCAGCAGCAGGTGCGGCTTCAGCTTTCCACCACCCTCCAGGCCATCTTCTCCCAGACCCTGCTGCCCCGCGCCGACGGCAAGGGGCGGATGGTGGCCAGCGAGGTGCTGATCTGCACCCCGGCCCTCCGCTCCATCATCCGGGAGGGCAAGACCCATCAGGTATACAGCGCCATCCAGAGCGGCGGCAAGTTCGGCATGGTCACTCTGGATTCCTGTTTAAAGGATTATTTCCTTAAAGGGCAGGTGACCCTGGAGGACGCCATGGCCAAATCCTCCAATCCCACCGAATTCGAACGGATGGTCATGAAGGTCTGATCTTTACAGGGAAAGCGGCCTGCTATTTTGATTGTGATACGGTTGGGAATGCAATTGTTATACTATGGACAGGCTTTGTTGCGTGGATAAGGGGTAATTTGGTATAATCGGCCGTGATTAACGAACTGAAAGGGGCCAGAAGGTGAAAACATCGCTCAACAATCAAAAAGGCATCACACATAAAACCAAGAAAAAAGCACGGTATAAAATAAAGAACTGGCCGGCC